>PEZZ01000004.1:36133-67193 GCA_002773845.1 Candidatus Buchananbacteria bacterium CG10_big_fil_rev_8_21_14_0_10_42_9 | reverse complement strand
AGGTAAAAAAAGTTTAAACGAAATTAAACTTCGGCAAGATCGCATGGCTCACGCCACCGAAATTGTGGAGCAAACCAAAAGCCATGGCTGGAAATACACCGAAGCTCCCGTGACCGTGCGTTACACCTTGTATTCTAAGAAGAAGGGGCAGAAAATGAGTGGGGGAGTTAGAATTTTATTTGATTTATTTTTATCGCGATTTAGCAAATGATTATTAAGATTGTTTTATTAATCTTTATTGCTTTTGCATTAAGCCGAGTGGTTTTGCGCTGGCGCAAAAAAGATATTACGGCCAGGGAATTTTTTGTTTGGTTGGTTTTTTGGGTTTTAGTGGCCGTGGCAGTAATTTTGCCACAAACCACAGACGTATTAGCCAAGTTCGTTGGCGTTTCTAGAGGGGCTGATTTATTGGTGTATATTTCTATTGTGGTGTTATTTTTTGGAATGTTTAAAGTGTTAGTCAAACTTGAATCAGTTGACAAACAAATTACTGAACTGGTGCGTAAGTTGGCGATTAAGGATTCTGATGAACAGTAAAGTTGGAATTGTTATTTTAAGTTACAACAGCCGGCAGGATTTGCCGGATTGTTTATCTAGCGTTGATAAAGCGGCCAAAGGAAAGCATCAAGTTATTGTGGTTGATAATGCATCGTCTGACAATTCTGCCAAATATGTTAAGGATAATTGGCCCCAAGTTATTTTAATTGAAAATACTCAAAACATAGGATACGCCGGCGGAAACAATACTGGCATTAAACGAGCGCTTAAAGATAAATGCGATTATATTTACATTCTAAACCCTGACGCAGTAGTTGATAAGGATTTCCTCGATGAAATTTTATCAGTTGCAGACACTGACAAAACAATTGCGATTACACAATCAAAGATATTACATTTTAAGGACAAAAATATAATCAATAGTATCGGCAATGCTATTCACTATTTGGGCTTTGGCTATACCATGGGCAACGGGCAAAAAGATAATGGCAGAAGTGAAAACCGGGAGGTGCCATACGGAAGCGGCGCGGCAATGTTGTTACGCGCGGACGCGATTCGACAAATTGGCATATTTGATGAAACATTTTTTATGTATCATGAAGATTTGGCGCTGGGCTGGCTCGCTCGCTTAGCTGGTTATAAAATTATGTTGGCGCCTAAATCCGTGGTGTATCACAAATATGAATTTTCTAAAAGCATCAAAAAATTTTATTACATGGAGCGTAATCGTTTTATAGTACTTTTAGAATATTATAAACTACCAACCTTGCTCATAATTTTGCCGGCCTTGATTATGATGGAATTTGGGTTGTTAATTTTTTCTTTAAAATCAGGCTTTTGGCGCGAGAAATTAAAAGCATATGGCGACTTACTGCGGCCAAATCAATGGCAAATAATTATGAGAAGGCGAAAACAAATCCAATCGATGCGAGTTATCAACGATCGCGATATGAGCAAGAATATAACTGGCGTGATATCTGGCCAAGAAATAGAATCAGCTATAACAAAATATTTAGTTAATCCAGTTTTCGCTATGTATTGGTTTATTGTTAAACAATTTATTTTTTGGTGATGAAAATAGCGATCGTAGTATCAACCTTCCCCCCATACCAAGGTGGCATCGGCAATGTTGCCTATAATCATGCGGCCGAACTTAGCAATTTAGGTTATGACGTAACCGTGTTTACTTTAGGCGAGCGGGAAGGCAACGAGGCGTTTAATTTCAAAGTAAAGGCGTTAAAGCCCTTGATCTTATACGGTAACGCCGGCCTTGTACCAAAGCTTGGCAAGTTGCTGAAAGGCTTTGATGTTATTCACTTGCATTATCCGTTCTTTGGGGGCGCGGAGATAATTTGGCTGAAAGCCAAGCATCTCAAAAAGCACGGGAGTAAAATAATTTTACATTACCATATGGACACTGTCGGCCGAGGCTGGCAAGGGGCGATTTTTGCTTGGCATCGAAAATTTATCACACCCAAAATCATCGCGGCAGCCGATAA
Source organism: Candidatus Buchananbacteria bacterium CG10_big_fil_rev_8_21_14_0_10_42_9 (assembly GCA_002773845.1). Lineage (NCBI taxonomy): Bacteria > Candidatus Buchananiibacteriota > Candidatus Buchananbacteria bacterium CG10_big_fil_rev_8_21_14_0_10_42_9. The sequence continues at coordinate 65,196 of PEZZ01000004.1, read as the reverse complement.
AGTAGTCGGCACTTCAAAAGATTATTTGGATCATAGCCATATCGCTAATTTGGTTAAAGCGAATCCTAGAAAATTCGTGATAATCCCTAACGGAGTTGACACCCGTAGGCTAACTGATAAAAATAATCTAAATGAATTACCTCACATACCCAAAGTTGGTCCGAATGAAAAAATGGTATTATTTGTCGGCGGGTTAGATTCAGCACATTACTTTAAGGGCGTTGAAATTTTACTTAAAGCCTTTAAATTATTAATTGATAATTATGCGGCCAGTCAAATTAAACTGGTTATCGTGGGCGATGGCGATTTGAGACCGCGATACGAAAGTTTAGCGTCGCAATTGAACTTATTTGAAAAAGTTATTTTTGCCGGCACGGTGGCAAGCAATGATATCGCCGAATATTACCAGCGTGCAGACGTTACCGTATTGCCATCTGTCGATGCCTCAGAGGCTTTTGGCATGGTGCTAATTGAGTCGTTGTCTTGCGGTACGCCGGTCATCGCAAGTGATTTAGCGGGCGTTAGAAGCGTTGTGACCAATGATGTTGGGTTGTTATGTCAGCCGAAAAATTTTCAAGATCTGGCCGAGAAAATGAATCAGCTGTTAAGTAATCTGGAAAAAGTAAAGTTAATGGGCCAGCGAGGCAGAGAGATTGTTCAAGCTAAATACGATTGGCAAAAAATCGGCGCACAATTGAACAAATTGTATAAACAGACCACAAGTGAGAAATTCAATTAATCAAAAATTTTTTGTTTTCGCATCTTTAGCTGTATGGCTTGGCTTAATGCTTTGGTTATCGTCACAGCCAGATATTCCTCGCACCCAAACTATTTGGGATATTGTCTTAAGTAACTTAGTGCATCTAGGCGAATATTTTGGATTAGCCTATTTCTTGTCTAACGCTTTGTCATCTTTGAACATTAAATCTCACCACGTGGCGGGGTTGGTTTTTTTGATGGGTTTGACGACAGCTGTATTTGACGAATATTATCAGGGTTTTATCAATAACCGAATAAGCGATGTTAAGGATATCTTAGTTGACTCCGTGGCTTTACTGATTTTTATATATTTAAGTTGGCGTGAACACAAATATGAAAATAGTTCTCATCAATAGTCTTTACTATCCAAATTCTCGCGGCGGGGCTGAAGTTATCGCCAAGGCCACCGCTGATGGCTTGTCTCGCGCAGGCCACGAAGTCCATGTTGTTACGTCCGGGGAAAAAGACAGCCAAGAAAAAGTGGGCGGTGTGATAGTGCATAGAATTAAGCCTGCTAATCTATTTAGCTATATTACCATTAACGAAAAACCTTTTTGGTTAAGGCTTCCTTGGCATTTTATTGATATGTTTTCTAAGTCTGGGCCCAATCAAGCACAAATAATTTTACAAAAAGTAAATCCGCACGTTGTGATTACACACAACTTGAAAGGCATTGGTTATCGCACTGTTAAGATGATACGCAAAATCAAAGTAAGGCACATCCATATTTTACATGATGTTCAGCTAGTAAAGCCAAGCGGTTTAATCAAAAAAGGTAAAGAGCGGTTGGGATTATTAAGCAGAATTTATGCTTACTTCACAAAAAGGCTATTTGGTTCGCCCGATGTAGTTGTTTCGCCGTCGGCGTGGTTGATGGAATTTTATAATTGCCGCAATTTTTTTAAACAGTCCAGAAAGCAAGTTTTAAATAATCCTGTACTGCTTAACTTAAGCGGTCACAAGCGATTATTGGATAGCCACAATTTTCATTTGCTTTATATCGGGCAATTGGAAAGGCATAAAGGGATTTTATTTTTGGTAGATGTTTTAAAAACCTTGCCGGCTAATAATTTTACTTTAACCATTGTCGGTAAGGGTAGTTTGCATATGCTGGTTCAAGATAAAGTTAAAAATGATAATCGGTTTAGGTTTTTGGGTTATATTCAACCAAATCAGGTGGAAGAATTGTATCAAAGCATTGACGCTAGTATCGTGCCTTCATTATGTTACGAAAATTCACCGGCCGTGATCAGCCAATCACTGGCCGCACAAGTGCCTGTTATCACGTCGGATATTGGCGGGGCTGGGGAGATGATTACTAATGGAATTAATGGCTATAAATTTGAAGCCGGCAACCAAAAGGAGTTGCTTGCAATATTGCAATCAATGACTAAAGAGGACATTGACCAGATGAGCCGTAATTGCGCGGAATATTCTGATCGTTTTTCGGTTCAAAATTATGTAAAGTCCCTAGAGAAATTACTACAAAATTAACGGGTATACTTAAAAATATAAATTTGACCGTTGTTAAGATTTTGCCACGAATCAGATTCCAATTTTGCATTTTCCACAATCTCGTCAAATTTGTCCCAGTATTTATTAACGACTAAGTATGCCGCATCCACGCCGACAATATCCATGGCTTGGACAGCCGTTTTTTTGTCAGGCCGTTCATAGACCATATCTAAATAAAATTGATATAATGGGTCGCCTGTCGGGATCGGGTAGTAAAAATATTCTCGTTGTGGGTTATTGACATCGCGGTAATATTGTTTGAAGCCAAATTCTCGTAAGGCGGCGGCCGAATTCATTTGATTGGCGAGCACAATATAGCGTTGTCCTCGGCCATCTTCGTTGATATAGCGGGCGGCCAGAACATCACTTTGCGTTATGTTGTAGCCTCGATCTAAGTGGTATTCATCGTCCCTTGGATAAGACAAATATAAAGAACCGGTCATAAATAAGCTGAGTAAAGTTATAACAGCCAATTTCTGCGCCATGGCTCCCTGCATGGTTTTGGCCAGCAATGCGTAAAGGGCGTAAAAAATAAGTGGCCAAAGAAAGTAAAAAGCAATCTCGAGTAGTCTAATTTGGAAATTAAACCGCTCGTATTCAATTAAATAATCAAAGCTGACAAATGTAGTAAGTAAGAAATAATTGACAATTAAAACAATAAACGTCAGAAAATAAATGTTGGCAATTTTATATCGTTTTAATCTAATGGCTAAAACTACGCCAGTTAAACCAAGTGCCAACATGATCCATTTGATATTATTGCCGTACCAATAAACAATATCTAAAATCAAATTAAAATTATTTTTAAAATAAACCGATGGATTAAGGTTGATTAAGACTTCCCACGGTTTTTTCAAAAATTCGTAATTAATAGTCAGTTGTAGATTTTTATTTAACCACGAGTTTAAAATAAAAATCGCCGGCATAATCAAACTTGCGATGATGGCAATTTCAGCAAGCACTAAGGCGGAAAGTTTTTTGTGGGCTTGGTAGTTTACTGCGATGAAAAGTAAAACATAGAAAATGGCTATCGGTATGCCAGATATAGGGTGGGCCGTTAACGACGCTAATACTAAAATAGATAAGCCGAGAAGTTGCTTACGGCTTGGGTTATGCGCATAAACTAAAGCTAAAAATATAGTCACTAAAGTTAAAACATTTGCCAGGGCTTGGGGCGTGGTCACAATAAATACACCAAAAGGGATTAAAAGCCACAAAAGGGATAAAGGTAATGCCGACAATTTAGCATGAATAATTCGTCGAAAGGCAAAGAAAATTGTTATTGGTAAATAAACTGACGCCATAGTTATGACTAAAAACTTATCTAGGCTAATAACTGAAAGGCGGGTTAATTTAGAGAGGATGACCACAAGCGAATACTGTCCCAAATAATATAGCGGCTTGGGGCTCACGGCGCCGGATTGCCAAATTTGTTTTTCGGTCGCCTGATGTATGATTGGGTCAAATCCATAACCTAATTTGTAAATAACTAATGCTACCGATAAGCTCAAGGCACTGTGGATGATTGTTAATATGAGGCCTTTGCCGATATGGCGTTGCTTAAGTAAAATCGTTAATAAAATAAATGAAGCTATAAAATAGATTACAAAAAAGTAATCAGGCACAACCCACCAAGGTGAACGTAAGGCGGCGTCAGATTGAAATTTCCAAAGCGTATAAAAAGCAAATGCGGCAAAAATTAAGTAGGTAAATGTTAGCAGGTAAACTAATATATTAGTCCAAGAAATAACCAAACGCCATTGGCTTATATCTAATGAACGGGAGTAATTCTTAAACTTAAGTAATGATTTTTCTTGCAGAATGGGTTTAAGTAGCATTAAGGGAGCTATAACAATTAATAAAGCGATAACTAAATCGTTAAGCTCATAAAAATAATAAACTATGGCCCCAACTGATGATATGCCAGTTAAAAGAATCAATAAGCCGACAGTTTTTTGGAATAATTTTGGTTCCTTAGGAAATAAAACTAAACCGGCGGTCCGGCCGTAGAATAAAAGATAGATCGTGGTACAAATTATGCCCAAGCTTAATGATCGCCAAACAAACAAATTTAAAATTAAAAGCAACGGAATGGCTGCGGTGATAAAGAAGTATTTAAGCAGAAAAATGATTTTAACCATGATACTATTCTATCACAACATTGTTAGAAATAGCAGTAATTATAGTCAGGGCCGGTTAAAGATAAAATTTCTATTTGAGTAACCTAATTGTGGTATAATAAACGCCATGAGAGCGCTAAAATTTGATAATAATTTAGTATACATAATTTTATTAAGCCTGTTGGCCTTAATAGTTTATTTAATTTTTCCGTTTCGCCAAGTGCAATTAGCCGAAGGGGGCAGAGTAATTTTTAACTCACCTGACGAGACAGCTAACTTTGTTTTTGCCAATCAGTTTGCTAAATTTGGCGAATTACAACTGGCGCCTAAGGCGGAATATCATGTGCCAGAGATTCATCCACGTAGCGTAACGGTTATAAGTGGGAATTATGTGCCGACTAGTTTTATCGGGATGCCTGTCTTATTTGGCGGCATCGCAAAGTTGGCCGGCATCAAGTCAATAATTTTTTTAACGCCGATTTTATCGGCCATCACTTTAGTCTTTTTTTATTTGCTTTTACGAAAAATTTTTAGTGAACCGATAGCCATTGTTTCAACCATAATGCTTGCGGCCTTACCTCCGTATGTTTATTACACTGCACGTTCAATGTTCCATAACGTGCTATTTTTGGATTTGTTGATTATAAGTTTGTATTTTTTGGTTTCCTACATCAAAGAGTTGAAATTAATTAGCTTGTTTTTCGGTGTTTTGCTTTTAGCCGCCTCGATTGTCATAAGACCATCAGAAGTTTTATGGGTGTTGCCATTGTTTTTGGCGCTGCTCTTTGTTTTTAAATCCCGCGTTAGAGTGAATTTGGCAATTTTTTTGTTTGCGGTCCTGGGATTTTTAGTTTATATGCCTGTATTTTACTATCAAACATCTCTTTATGAAATTCCGGTCGCGACAGGTTATCCGGGCGATCCAATCGCTGAAGCCGTGGAGGCAAGTCATGATGGCGGTATTACGGCTACGGCGTTGGCTTTTATTAACCAGTCAATTTTTCCGTTTGGCATACACCCTAAACGCGCGGCCTTAACTTTCTATCATTATTTTGTGGATTTTTTTTGGTGGTTAGCTATCCCGGTTATTTTAGGATCGTGGTGGTTTGTGCGAAAACAAGAGAACGCAGCACCACGCGTATATTTTCACGCCTGGATTTGGCCTAGTTTATTTTTAATTCTTTTTTACGGCAGTTGGATAATAAAAGATACGGTTAGCCCGTCGTTGTATACAATTGGGACTTCTTATGTTCGCTATTTGTTGCCGGTATATGTATTTTCCATCCCGATCGCAGCATTTGTTTTAATCAAAGCCAGCCAAGTTATTCCTTATCGACGCATCGGGACAACATTGGTCATCTCTTTTATAATGATTTATCTCACCTTTAGCACAATTGTAACTTTTACTGGCGGTAATGAGAGTCTAATATCAGTTGATGATGCTGTTGGTGCTTTTTACACTAAGGCCAAACTGACCCGGTCGGTAGTTGAACCTAGCGCGGTAATTGTAGCGGAAAAAACTGATAAAATTTTTTGGCCCGAATATGATGTGATGTCTTCAATCTTTGATGACGCGACGCGGTCTTCGTTAAGAGACATTGCCACTAAGCGCCCGGTTTATTATTATACTTTTCTAAATCAAGCCGATTTAGCTGAGGTTAACAGTCGGTTAGCATCTTCAACCGTTCAACTAGTTGATCCCATAAATATTTTTGAGAATGAGAATATTTATAAGATCGTTCCTTTAGAATCATGAAAAAGACTTTCGGCCTTCTAACTTTTTTAATTAGGATTTTTATTTACCTCACCCCGGCAGTTTTATTTTTTTGGCTCTGGCAAAAAGATTTGGTAAGGGATGGAGTGTTGGTGGCAACTTATAATTTTGACCAACTCTCACCATTTATTTCCCCGCTCCATCCTCAATCTCGAGTTAGCGATCCGGTAGTTGAGGCGGGAGACACATACCAAATCGTTAAGGATGACCCAGTGTATTTTGATGTAAGGTTGCCGCGTCATTTTAATAGTGCCAGCGTGAAAATACGTTACCAAAATATTGACCAATCAATTATTGAGTTGGGGGCATTAGCTAGCCGATTGGCATGGTCATTTGATTTACGCGCGGTTTACAACGAGGCGGTAAATCAGTTGTTTCATGATAAGTTAGTTTGGGATCCGATATATCAAGATGACGTTGTGCTATTTCGCAAAGATCAAAGATTTAAAACGGTTGATGAGTTTTTGGATCAATTGCCGCCTCATGACAGAATAGCTAGTTACCGTTACGACTTGCCTGGAGATTTATTTTTATCACGCTATCAGCCGAGAAACTTCGGCGTGGAAATTAACAAATCGTTGCGTGGCGAGCATCGTTTTTTCACTTATGTTAAAAACGAGCCGTTGGAATTAAAATTATTGATTCAAGATGTAAACCGAAATTTTGGCGATGATTATTTAGACATTGCAGTGTATAAAGAAGATCAACAAATATATTCTACTTTTATTCAAGATGATGGCAATGTTAAAGATGATGCCAAATTTTCTGAGCCGCAGGAGGTTGATATTTCATTGCCAGGGTTAGCCGAAGGAGTGTATCGGGTGGAGCTGATTACCAGGAGCGACGATATTTTTATTCGCCGTTTGGCTACGCCCCAAGATTTGTTAGTTTTTATCGGGGGAGTGTATTTAGCCGACAATGTCGGGTATGCCGATGAGTATAGTGACGAGAGGTCAAAGCCGACCCTTTTGTATACTAACGGTTCCAGGTTTAAAGCATTTACTTCACATATTGAAGGCCTGCAAACTTTAAAAATTGGGGAGCACATTCTTGATTTGACCAAAACGCATAAGTTATATTCTTTAGACGCAGATTTTAGCAATAAAGAAATTTTAGTGCCGCGAAATGACGTTAGGGTTTTAACTAATGGATTTATTGCTTTTTCAAATGAAACTTTTTTTGTGCCCGAAGAAGTAAATTTAAATGACGGCGAGAAATTCAACACGGATGCAATTCGTTACGTGATTGCTCGATACAAACAGCCAGTTGAACGGGACGGTTGGCTGGTAAGCCAAGTAGATTTTGATTTAAATAAATTAGATGCCACCGGCGATAAGTTAACGTTTGTCATTTCATTGCCAGGTTTAGAAGGAGGCGACAGGGGAGTTAAAATTGGCAGCATAGAGATTGAGCTAAAAACTTCGCCCCTCGATTGGTTTGGCGTGGCTGATCGGATTGTAAATAAGTTAAAGGAGTTTATATGAATAGATTAAAAATAGTTGCTCAAGATTTAGTGCGTGTGAGCTTTTTGACCTTTGTGATATTTTTCACAATTGAATATTTTAAAACTGGCATTATCACTAACTATTTGAATTTTAACGCTCTCTTGCTTATCTTAATTGCCAGTGTTATAGTATCTGGAGCATTGGCCAAATCGCCTGTTAAAAAAAGATTATGGAGAAGCTTAATTTTAGTAGTCACGGCTGTGATAGTCATGATTACAGCGCTGATTAACATATTGCCGGTTGGACCAATTTACACATTTCTAAGTTATTTATTTGGCTTTTCATTCATAATCGTTTTTCTATTATTAAATCAAAATGATTGAAGGTGTTATTGTTAAAAAATTACAAAAGTTTGAAGATGAGCGCGGCTGGCTGATGGAAACGCATCGCGACGATGAGCAAGAGTCTCGGCCCGCCATGAGCTATTTTTCTAAAACATTGCAAGGCGTGGTACGCGGCCCGCATGAGCATGAAACGCAATCCGATCAATTTGTTTTTACTGGACCGGGAAACTTTGAATTTCATTTGTGGGATAATCGTGAAGGTTCAAAAACATACGGCCAGCATGAAGTTATGGAGGTGGGCGAAAATAATCCCACCAGCATATTTGTCCCACCGGGGGTAGTGCACGGCTATAAGTGTTTAAGTGAAGAAGGTTATGACTTGAACTTGCCAGACAAGTTATACAAAGGTGAAGGGAAAAAAGATGAGGTTGATGAAATTCGCCATGAAAACGACGATAATAGCCCTTTTAGAATCGAATAATGCGCGAAATACTTTTTGTCACTACCAGCCGCCACAAAGTTAAAGAAGCCAACGAGATTGCAAAAGAGTTTGGCTTAAAGCTGATCCAACATGATTTTGACTACCCGGAAAACCAAGACAAAACGATAGAAGAGATAGTATCCCAGGCGGCGAGGCAAATGGCTGATAAATTAAATCAGTTAGTCGTGGTTGAGGATGCGGGATTATTTTTAGAGGCGTATGAGAATTTTCCAGGGCCTCTTTCCAAGTTTGTTTTCAACACGATTGGCAATGAGGGTATTTTTAAATTACTAGAGGGCAAAGATAGGGGCGCGTACTTTAAGGCTGTGTATGGGTATTGCCAACCGAGGCAAGAGCCAAAATTATTTACCGGAATTTCCCGCGGCCAAATTACTACGCAAGCAAAAGCATTAGAAGTTGACGACATGCCTTGGGATTACATTTTTATACCAGCAGGATATGAAAAAGTAACTTCAGAGATTATGAACCAAAAGAAAGATTTTTCTGCCCGCGCGAAAGCGGTTAAGAAATTGGCAGAATATATTAATAGTAAATAATACCCTCTCCGAGACGGAGAGGTAAGCGGTGAGGCAGAGTATGTGAAAGCTGGATAGTCAAATTCGTAACCTCACCCAACCCTCTCCCACTGGGAGAGGGAATAGTAAGAATTAATAAAACATATGGCAGATTGTATTTTTTGTAAAATTGTCACAGGTGATATTCCTTCAACTAAAGTTTACGAAGACGATAATTTTTTAGCTTTTTTAGACATTGCGCCAATTACTCCCGGGCATACTTTAGTGATTCCTAAAGAGCATGTGACTGACACTTTAGACATGGATGAAAATACTCTGAAAGAATTAGCAGTGAGGGTAAAAAAAATTGCCCATGCGATTGTTGACGGTTTGGACGTAAAGGCGTTAAATATAGGAGTAAATAACGGTGCTGACGCGGGCCAAGTAGTCTTTCATGCACATTGGCATTTAATCCCAAGGCGCCCAAATGATGGACTAAAATTGTGGCCCGGCGGGGGTTATCGCGATCAAGAAGAAGTTCAAAGTACGGCGGAGGCTATTAGAAATCAATTACAATGAGTCGGTGGAAAAAGATCAAAGGTAAAAAAGTATATTCGGGGTTTTTTGGAGTTGTTTATGAAGATGAAGTTATTAATCCATTCGGGAAGAAGCACATTTATGGATATATAGTTGGACCTGAATATACCCCTGTCGTTGGCTATCATGAGGGGAAGTTTTTAATTGTTAGGCAATATCGATATACCCAGCAAAGGTTTACATGGGAGTTTGTCAGTGGCGCGCTGGAAAAGGGCCTAACCCCACTAAAGAACGCAAAAAAAGAATTGCTTGAGGAGTCTGGGTATAGTGCCGACAAATGGACCAAGCTTGCGAAATTGAGAGGAGGCAACGGCTTTGGGACTGTTTTTTTAGCTCAGAGCATGAAAAAGGTAGCCGATCCCGTTCCCGAGGTTGGCGGAGAAATACCTGAACCGAAGTTTGTTAGTAGAGCAGAACTAGAGAAAATGATAAAATCAGCAAAGTTCGATAAGTTTTCACATATAGCATCTTTTTATTTAGCTAAGGATCATTTGAAATTATGAATAAATTAGTCATTGCGAGCGGAACGAAGTGGAGCGTCGCAATCTCTGAGATTGCCACGTCGTTCACCTTGCTCACTCCTCGCAATGACAATCGAGAATTATGAAACTTCTAGTAACAGGCGGCGCAGGATTCATTGGTTCCAATTTTATTTTGTATTGGATGGCCAAATACCCAAAAGATCAGATTGTTAATCTGGATGCTTTGACGTACGCCGGCAATTTAGAAAATCTCAAATCAGTTGAGGGCAGTAAACATTACTCCTTCGTCAAGGGTAATATTTGTGATGCTAAAATAGTTGAAAAAGTCATGAATGGTATTGATGTGCTAGTTCACTTCGCGGCAGAATCACACGTTGACCGTTCAATTACCGGCCCACAAGTTTTTTTACAAACTAATGTGATTGGCACCCAAGTTTTATTAGCTGCCGCTTTGAAGCATAAAGTAAAACGCTTTCATCATATTTCAACTGATGAAGTCTTTGGCGCACTGGATTTAGATTCAAAAGATAAGTTTAATGAAGAAAGTTTGTACCGGCCAAGTAGCGCTTATTCGGCATCAAAAGCATCCTCTGACCATTTAGTCCGGGCATATCATGTAACTAATGGCTTACCGATTACGATTACTAATTGTTCTAATAACTTAGGCCCGTATCAATTTCCCGAAAAGTTTATTGCCCTTGCAATTACCAACGCGCTAGAAGATAAAAAGATTCCAATTTACGGCGACGGACTGTATATGCGCGATTGGATTTACGTTACTGACCACTGCCGGGCCGTTGACTTAGCTTTGCAAAAAGGTAAAGCCGGGGAGACTTATTGCGTCGGCGGCATGGATGAAGGAGTGAGCAATATAGAAGTGGTTAAAACAATTTTGAAACAATTAGGGAAAAGCGAAGATTTAATTGAGTTTGTTAAAGACCGGCCCGGACACGACCGCCGTTACGCTATTGATTGGTCAAAGGCAAGTACGGAATTGGGATACAAGCCGCAAGAAAGTTTTGAGACAGCCATTAGTAAAACCATACAGTGGTATCAAGCTAATCAAAATTGGTGGCAAAAAGTGAAGTCAGGGGATTATCAGAAATATTACCAAGGGCAATATGGGAATTAGCGCCAAAGTTTTAATTTTGGGCGCTAATGGAATGCTCGGCACTGCCTGCGCCGAGGTTTTTTCTAATTATGATTTAACTTTATGGGACCGTGACCAATTAGACATTACTGACGCTGCGGCCGTAGAAACAAGTATAAAAAAACTACGGCCGCATATAGTGATTAATTGCGCCGGTTATACTGCCGTAAATAAGGCAGAAAAGGAGACGCAACTGGCTGAAAAGATTAATGGCGAGGCGGTGGGAAATATTGCGCAGGCGTGCAAGCCAATTGAGTCAATACTCATTCACTTTAGCACTGATTATGTTTTTAACGGCGAGAGTAAAGATGGCTATGTTGAGTTTGATACGCCGGAACCGTTATCTGCTTATGGTAAATCCAAGCATTTAGGCGAACAATTATTGCAAAAATATGGCGCTAAATATTATTTAATCAGAACCTCTTGGCTTTTTGGTCCAAATGGGCATAATTTTGTAGATACAATTCAAAACTTGGCAAAGAGTCAAAAATGGCTTAAAGTTGTTATAGACCAGCATGGTAATCCAACGTATACTTTGGATTTGGCTAAGAAAGTGAAAGAGACTGTGGAAACCGAAAAACCGTACGGTATTTACCATGTGACAAATTTCGCCGGACCTTTCGGCACCACGTGGTATAATTTTGCGAAAGCGATTATCAAAGAATTAAAATTAAATGCAATTGTCGTGCCGTGGTTTACTTTTTTATTGCCAGGCAATAACGCTAAACGGCCAAAGTGGAGCGTGCTCAAAGATTCTCGCCTAGAGCCACTACGACCCTGGCAAGAGGCGTTAGTTGAGTATTTAAATAAATAGTATGAGAGAGACAGAGCAACCTTTTATGGACGATATGAAAAAGAAGTTTCGTGAGCTGGCAAAAAAATTACACCCTGGCCAGGGTGGAGATAATGGATTGATGGCCGAGCTTAATGATGCTTACAATGAAGCAAGGCGGGGCAGTTTTGCACATCTTGAACGATTGTATGATAAATTTGTCCAAAGTTCTAATGGGTTACAAGAAGATGTTGTCTCGGCCAACGATAAAGATGGAGGCAAAAGTGCTATGGATAAATATTTTTCGGGAGGATATGAACAAGACTTTTTAGCTCAGATGGAAGAGCTACGGGCTGCGGGAGTAAATACTGAAGGGATGGAATGGTTTCACAAAGAATGGAAGAATTCCAGTAAATAATATGAAAGGAATAATTTTAGCTGGGGGCGAGGGGACAAGATTGCGTCCATTGACCGCTGTCACCAACAAACATTTGTTGCCGGTGTATGATAAGCCGATGATTTATTATCCCATCCAAACTTTGGTCAATGCCGGCATTAAAGATATTATGATAGTTTCCGGCAAAGGCCATGCCGGCCAATTTTTGGAATTGCTCCGTTCGGGTAAAGAATTTGGCGCGCACTTTTCTTACGCCGTGCAAGAAGAACCTGGCGGCATTGCTCAAGCCTTAAGTTTGTGCCAAGATTTCGCAGACAATGAGAAGGTTATAGTTATGCTGGGCGATAATATCTTAAAGGATGATATTTCTCAAGCTGTAAAAAACTTTGAGAAGCAAGACAAAGGTGCCAAGATATATTTGAAAGAAGTTGACAATCCTAAATCGTTCGGCGTGCCGGAAATTAAATCCGACAAGATAGTTAAGATTGAAGAAAAACCTAAAAAACCCAAATCTAACTATGCGGTTATTGGAGTTTATATGTATGACGCGCAAGTTTGGGATGTAATCAGGAAGTTAAAACCGTCAAAACGCGGAGAATTAGAAATTACCGACGTGAATAATTTTTATGTTAATCAAGGCACCATGACCTTTGAAGTCCTTCGGGGCTGGTGGGGGGATGGCGGAGAAAGCTTTGATTCTTTATTGAAGGCTGCTAATTTAGTCGCGAGAAAATAGTTTTTGTTTTTTAAGGTTTTATTGAATCTTAAGTTGGTATAAACCTTGCTGGTTGCCGACCTTACCAATAAAATAAATCGCAACTTCGGTGTTGTTAAAAAAAGGCTCAGCAATATAGTCGAACTCGGCTAAGTCCAAATCAATAATGCCGCCGCTGGTATCTTTATCAATGACTTTAAGCCGACGATTGTTTAAAACATAAAAAGTATACTTTGGTTCGCTAAACGCCGCAGTTCCAGTCAAAATTTCACCGTAACGGTTGATTAATTGGTTTTGACTTGAAGAAATGTTATATTGAGAAATTTCAAAATCACTAAAATAAGTTAAAGTGTTGGTATTCGGCCAGGCAAAATTTTTAGCCTGCCCGTCAAAAATTATACCAGCGCCGACATCATCTTGGCTAAAAATATCTGGACGCAGTAAAAAGAAGTCACCGCTGGTATCATTTTTTAAAAGTAAGTAAGCGCTTGGGCTGCCGTTAAAAGAGTAACTTGCTGGCAATGGTAAGCGAATTAAATTGTCAGCTGTTGGTTTTTGAAGGGTGGTTTTAACAACATAAGGCGTGGCCCCGATTTTAGTTACATAATAAATTTGTTCCCCGTCCACTGCAAAGTCTAAGATATTGGCAGACATTATCTTTGTGATACTATCTCCATTTAGATTTATTTGATTTAAAACGCCGGCTGAAAAAGTAAACAGCATATTAGCGTCTGCGTTATTGAACCTAGCAATTTCCCACTTGTTATTTTTTCCACTGGCAAGTTCGAATGAGTTTAAATTATCGGTATTAATGATAACCACTTTGCGCCCAACGCCGGTATTAATATTAATCGCCACCCTTTTTACATTTGGTGCTGTTATAATGTCAATAATTGCCTCGCCGGCGGAGGTGGCATAAACAACTTGCCCTTGTTCTGTTTGTAAATTGTAGTGAACAAACTCTGTCACGCCAAGGTTTGTGGTTTTTGTAAATAAAATTCTATCCTCGTCATTTATTTTTTTAACCCAATCAATTTGTCCGACAATGACTTGCGCCGGAAGACTACTTTTAAATAAATGAACGCCCTTAATAAAGGTGGTTAAATTACGTTTAATTTCAATTTCTTTTTCCCAGACGTGATAGCCTTCAAGCGCAAGTTTTAACTTATAGCGTGCCGGCAACAGAGTATCGATACGCACGGGGTTTTCTTGGCTTACAATTTGACCGTTCAATTCCGCAATAACTTTGGTGGGAAGAGTTTCAATATACAAACTGCCCGTTCGTTGAATTTTACCGGCATCAAAATTATACCTATAGCCAGCGCTATACAAAACAATCATCGGCGCGCCAATGACAAAAATTCCAGCCGCGATTAAAAAGATAACAAATCTAACTTTGCGGCTAGACATAACCTATATAACCATTGAATAATAATGAGATTCCATGTAGAATGATACGTGTTATTATACTATGTCTACACTAGTAATTGAAGGCGGTCAAGCCTTAAAAGGAGAGGTATTAATTAGCGGGATGAAAAATGCCGCTACTCCTTTAATTGCCGCCGCCTTACTTACTTCTCAAGATTGTATTTTAAATAACGTTCCTCGCATTAGTGATGTTGAGTCAATGCTGGATATTTTGAAAAGTCTCAAGGTTAAAGTTGAATGGACGGCAGATAGGCAGCTGACAATTAATGCCGCTCATGCTGATCTTAAAAACATTAATCAAACGGCGGTCAAAAAAATGCGTTCGTCAATTTTATTAGTTGGACCGCTTTTATCTAGATTTAAAGAATTGAAAATTTTAGAACCCGGCGGATGCATTATTGGCAAGCGCCCGATCGACACTCATTTGCAGGCCCTTAGCCAGTTAGGCATTCAGGCAAATCAAACTAATGATTCAATCGAACTGAATGCCAAAAAGATGAAGTCCGGCTTAGTGGTATTGTCGGAATTTTCGGTTACCGCGACAGAGAATATAATAATGGCAGCGGTTTTAGCCGAAGGGAAAACTGTTGTGAAGCTAGCAGCCCATGAGCCGCATGTGCAAAAATTAATTGAGTGTTTACAACAGATGGGCGCTGATATTAAAACCCTTGATAGCAGCACTGTTATAATTGAGGGCATAGATAGCTTGCAAGGCTATAACTTTGATGTTATTTCTGATCAAATTGAAATCGGCACTTTTTTAGCCTTAGCGGCGGCAACTAAAAGTGAGTTAAGCTTAACTCCTGTACAGCCGGAATATTTGGATAGCATTTTAAGTAAAGCCAGCGAGGTTGGGGTTAATTGGGAGTTAAAAAATGACAGTTTAAAAATTAAGCAATCAAAAAATTTGCGCGCTTTTAAATTGCAAACTATGCCGTATCCTGGTTTCCCAACCGATTTGCAAGCACCGTTCGGCGTGTTGGCGACTCAATGCCAAGGGATGAGTTTAATTCACGATCCGTTGTATGAGGGGCGTTTGGGCTATGTCAATGAGTTAGTTAAAATGGGAGCCAATGCCACAATTTGTGATCCACATCGCGTGATTGTAGCTGGACCGTCAAAGTTACGGGGTACTAATATAAAAACTTTAGATTTGCGCGCCGGCGCAACGATGGTTATCGCTGGTCTTGTGGCAGAAGGCAAAACAACTATCGCAGACGTTGAAATAATTGACCGCGGATATGAAAATTTAGACCAACGGCTAGCTAGCGTTGGCGCTAAAATAAAGCGCATTGATTAGATGAGAAAGTTGCAACCACCCACCGTTTATTTTACTTTTATCGCCTTGAGCGCGTTGGCGCTTGCCTTTATTATTGGTTTTTCTTGGGGCCAAGTTTCCGGCTCGCCAATAATATCAGTTTTTTCCAGTGGGGAAATTGTAAATCACGACAAAGTGCCGGAATATTTATCTGATGACGTGGATTTTAATTTGTTTTGGAAGGTATTTGATTACATAAAAGATAACGCCTTGGACAAAGAAGCGTTGCTTGACACGCAACTTATTCATGGGGCCATTAGCGGTATGGTCGCAGCCATAGGGGACCCTTACTCTGTTTATCTGCCGCCTGATTTATCTAAGGAATTTACCGATGAACTATCCGGTGAGTTTGAGGGCATTGGCGCTGAAATTGGGATTCGTAATAATCAGTTAGTAATTATCGCGCCGGTGCGAGACACCCCGGCTGAACGAGCTGGATTAAAATCAGGCGATTATATTTTGCAAATTGACGATGTTGACACCCAAGATATTTCGCTGGATTACGCGGTCAGCATCATTCGCGGGAAAAAAGGCACGACGGTAGTCTTAAAGATCGGGCGCCAAAAAAACGGCGAGTTGGAAATTAACGATGTCCCTATCGTACGTGACGTTATTGATTTTGATAGTGTCGAGTGGCAGTTGCTAGACAACAATATTGCTTTAATCGAACTGCATTTTTTTAATGGAGACACTTTGGGCGATTTTAACCAAATCGTAAGAGAGATTTTAAACCTTAACGTCAATGGCATAGTTTTAGATTTGCGCGGAAATCCAGGCGGTTTTTTACATGTAGCTAATGCCGTAGCGGGCGAGTGGGTTGGGCCCGGTCCAGTGGTTATTGAGCGGCATAGTGACGGGACAGAAATTCGGCATGAAGGCCGCAACTTGGCACGCTTTGCTGATATTCCGACCGTTGTTCTAATCAATGGTGGTTCGGCGTCCGGTTCAGAAATTGTTGCCGGCGCGTTACAGGACTTTGAGCAAGCTACAATTGTGGGCATGCAATCGTTTGGCAAGGGTTCAATACAAGATTTAAAAGAGTTCGATAATGGCTCATCAGTCAAGTTAACAGTGGCAGAGTGGTTAACCCCGAACGGCCGGTCAATTAATGAAGAGGGCATATTGCCAGATATTGAAGTTGATAGGACTATTGAGGATTTAGATACTGATGTCGATCCTCAATTGGATAAAGCCCTGGAAGTTTTAAATACCTTATTTATTAAGTAAGCTTGATAGCCGATATTTTAGTGGCGCAGGTGTTTTTATGGTATAATTTAACCACTTATGGAGCTTAGGACAATGAGGGATATTAAAAATCTCAAAGGACGGCGGATTGTTTATCGGGCAGCCTATGAGGTTACTTTGGAAAAAGTGGGTAAACATTATGAGGTTGGTGATGACTTCAGGATTGTTAGAACTTTTAAAACTTTAGACCACCTTTTAAAGAATAAATGTTCTATCGTGGTTTTATCCTACTTGAAACGCCCGGGGGGCAAAGTTGTTGACAAATGGCGCTTAGATCCAATTGCCCGCTACTTATCCAAGGCATTAAAACTCAAGGTAAAATACGTTGACGATTGCGTCGGTCCAAAGGCGGAAAAAGCCGTGGCGGCTTTGAGACCTGGCGAGATTTTGGTTTTAGAAAACACGCGCTTCCATCCTGAAGAAGAGGAAAATGATCCGGCTTTTGCTAAACGCTTGGCTAGCTATGGCGAAATATACGTTAACGATGCTTTTGCTCAAGATTATAAGCCGCATGCTTCAACCACCGCAATTACTAAATTTTTGCCAAGTTACGCGGGATTTTTATTAGAAGAGGAAATTAATGAATTGAATGGTGCGTTAAATAAACCTAAAGGTCCGGCGATTGCTATTATTGGCGGCGTAAAAATTTCGGCTAAATTGGGAGTAGTCGAAAAGCTATTAAAAAAATTTGATGACATTTTACTTGGCGGGGCGTTAGTTAATACGGTACTTAAAGCGCAAGGTGTCGCCGTGGGCAAATCGCTGATTGAGCCTGCCATGGTAAAACAATTGGAAGATTTTAATTTCACTAATCCTAAATTACATATCCCGGTTGATGTGATGGTGGGCAAGTCATTTACCAAAGGCGCCAAAGCGGTACCTAAGGCGGTTGGCAGCATTGGGCCCAAGGAGTGGATTTTAGATATTGGCCCAGACACAATTCGCTTGTTTGATTCAATTATTCGCGAGGCTAAAACGATTGTTTGGGACGGACCAATGGGAGTGTTTGAATTTTTACAATTTGCCAAGGGCACCGAAAGCGTAATCCACGCGTTGGTGCACTCAGACGCAAAAATTGTAATTGGCGGGGGCGAAACGATTGATGTCTTTAGAAAATTTTCTAATAAAACTTTTGCGCAGTTACCAAATATTTATGTATCCACCGGCGGGGCGGCAATGCTGAAATTTTTAGAAGGTAAAACTTTACCAGCCGTAAGCCCATTACTCAAAAATAATTAAACAAAAATTATATGGAAACAATGGATTTGGGGCATCCAACCAAATTAAAACAGGCGGCTTTAGCTTTGTTGACCTTGCTCTTTTTACTTTTGTCGGTTTTGGTAGTGGTTAAGATTAGAAGCGAATGGAAGTCGTACAATTTTATCGGCCAATCAGCGGAGTTTCCGCATACTATATCAATTAGCGGCGAAGGCAAGGTAACGGCCATCCCGGATATTGCCACTTTGACAATCGGTCTTATGACAGAACGTTCGACGGTAGCGGCGGCCCAACAAGAAAATACTGAGAAAATGAATAAAATTATCGCTGATCTTAAAACACAGGGCATTGAAGATGCTGACATTAAAACCACTAACTACAATATTTACCCCAATTATGACTACAATCCGACCGGGCGTGTACTGCGCGGATATCATGTTGATCAAAACGTAACTATTAAAATTCGCGATTTGAAAAAGGTCAGCACGATTTTAGAAATTGCCGGCCAAAGTGGCGCCAATAATGTTTCGGGCATTAATTTCACTATTGATGATCCAGAAGCATACCGGCAAGAAGCTCGTTTGGCCGCGATTACTCAAGCGCGAGAAAAAGCTGAAAAATTGGCTGAAGCGGCCGGTGTGACGCTTGGGAAAGTAGTGTCTTTTTCAGAATCAAGCGGCGGCTATCCGGAACCGTATCCGGTGTATGCTAGAAGTTATGCCGACGCAGCGGTCGGTTTGGGCGGGGCGGCACCAGAAATTGAAGTTGGCAGTAATGAAGTGGTAGTGAATGCCACAGTAACTTTTGAGATATACTAAATGGTTAAGATAAAATCAATTAAAGCCCGGGAGATATTAGATTCTCGTGGCAACCCCACCGTTGAAACAACGGTCACGTTGTCAGACGGTAAATCAGCTTGGGCGGCAGTACCTTCAGGCGCGTCAACCGGTGATGCCGAGGCGCTAGAACTTCGCGATGGAGATAAAAAACGCTATAACGGTAAGGGCGTGCTTAAGGCGGTTAAGAACGTTAATACAGTTATTGCTAAAAATATTATTGGTCAAAGTCCCTACGCCCAAAAGAAGTTAGATCAGTTAATGATTGAACTTGACGGTACCGACAATAAATCACATTTAGGAGCTAATGCCATTTTAAGTGTATCATTAGCGGTTGCCAGAGCCGCCTCCAAAAGTAAAGACTTGCCGCTGTATCGTTATTTAAGGCAGCAGTTTTTTAAGTCTCAGAAAGGTTGGGCTATGCCATACCCAACTATTAATATCGTAAATGGTGGCGCGCACGCTGGTTGGGCGATTGATTTTCAGGAACACATGATAGTGCCGCAACAGCGTCGAATTCATGAGCGAATACGCTGCGGGTCTGAAATATTTCACGCGCTTCAAGGTATCCTTAAAAACAAGGGTCAATCAGTATCGGTTGGGGATGAAGGCGGTTTTGCGCCAACTCTAAACCGCAACGAAGAAGCCTTAGTGTTAATTATGCTGGCCATTGGAGCGGCTGATTATCGCGCCGGTAGCCAAGTTAAAATTGCCATGGACCCGGCGACTTCAGAATTTTACGAAAAACGGAAGCAACGATATGTACTTAAAACTGACGGCCGCACCATGACGACTGACCAGTTGATTGATCACTGGGTACGCATGACCAAGAAGTATCCAATAGTCTCCCTGGAAGATGGTTTGGCACAAAACGATTGGGCGGGTTGGCAAAAGCTGACTAAGGCGCTGGGTAAAAAAATTGATTTGGTAGGCGACGACCTTTTTGTTACTAACAAAAAAATATTACAGCGCGGCATTGAGATGAAAGCAGGCAATGCAATACTGATAAAGCCCAATCAAATAGGCAGTTTAAGTGAAACAGTTGAAACTATTGATACGGCGAGGAAACATCATTATAAAATTTCAGTATCTCACCGATCCGGGGAAACGATTGACGATTTCATCGCCGATTTATCAGTTGCGGCAAGGGCTGAATACATAAAAACCGGCTCAATGTCACGTTCGGAAAGAAGCGCAAAGTATAATCGTTTAATGCAAATTGCTGACGAACTAAAAGTTTAACCCGGATGGCTAAGCGCAATAAGCAAATCGGGTGGCCATTAGTTTGGTTGATTTTAGACGGTTGGGGGATAGCTACGCCAAGTAAAGCAAATCCAATTAGCTTTACCCCCACCCCAACCATTGATGCGCTGTGGAAGAATTATCCGCATGCTAAGCTCGGCGCATCGGGCAAGGACGCGGGCTTACCGCCCAACCAGGCCGGTAATTCTGAAGCCGGCCATATGAATTTAGGGGCCGGCAGAATTGTAGAACAAGAATCGGTCGTAATTTCTCATGCTATAAATGATGGCACTTTTTTTAAAAACTTGGCATTTCTCAACGCCGTGAAACATGTAAAGAAAAATAGATCAACTTTGCATTTAATGGGTTTGTTAAGTAACGAGCAAAGCGCTCATGCTGATCCAGATCATTTATTGGCTTTAATTACTTTCGCTCGCCTGGAAGGCATTAAAGACGTCAAGTTGCATCTGTTCACCGACGGCCGTGACTCTCCGCCTTTTTCTGCCTTAAAATTATTAGAACAGCTGTTGCGTAAATTGCGTAATGGCGAGCAGATTGCTACGGTCATGGGGCGAGTTTACATGGATCGGCGTAAAAAATGGAATTTAACAGAAACTGCTTATAATGCGTTGGTCATAGGCGAGGGTTTGAAGGCTAAAAACTGTGAAGAGGCAATTACCCAAAGTTATAACCGCAACGAACCAGATCAGTTTGTTCAGCCTTATGTGTTACATCCGAGAGGCAAGCCAGTTAAACGCATCAGTGATAATGATGCCGTAATTTTTTTCAATCTACGTTCCGACCGGGCACGACAACTAACTAAACCCTTTGTGCAAACAGAATTTACCAAGAAAAACCCGGGCAGTTTTACTCGCAAGAAGGTATTAAAAAATTTGTATTTTGTAGCCATGACCGATTTTGGTCCTGATTTAGACAGCGTTGCCACCGCTTATCCAAGCCGGGATTTAAATAAAACATTCCCAATGGTGATGTCGCCGTACCGCCAGGTTTATATCGGTGAGTCTGAAAAGTTTGCACACGTGACTTACTTTTTTAATGGCGGTTATAAACAATCCGTGGCCAATGAAGAGCGTGTTGAGATTAGATCACCGAATGTAAAAAATTACAGAGACGCGCCTAAAATGTCACTTGCCAAGTTGACTAACACGATTTTGAAACAAATTAAAAATGCCGATGTGATAGTGGCTAATATCGCTAACGCTGATATGATCGCCCATACTGGCGATGTCAAGGCAGCCCAAGTGGCGATTAAATCTGTGGACGCGGCAATTAAGAGGATTTTTAAAGTTATCAAAAAAGCTGGCGGAACATTAGTGATAACCGCCGACCATGGCAACATTGAAAAAATGTTTGATTTAAAAACCAGCGAGGTAAGAACCGAACATACTTCCAATCCTGTGCCATTGATTATAGTTTCACCTAAAAAATTCAAGCTTAAAGGGAAGGGCGTTTTGGCAGATGTCGCGCCAACAATTTTAAAAATTCTAGACATTAAAAAACCAAAAGAAATGACCCGCTCAGGGTTGGTTAAATAAATTATGGCCAAACAGCGTTTAGTTATGTTAATTAGTTTAGACGGTTGGGGGGTAGCCCCGCCATCTAGGGGCAACGCTATAGCTTTAGCCAAAACGCCAGTCATGGATCATTTAGTGACCAATTATCCGACCTTAACTATCCAGGCGTCCGGGGAATCAGTCGGACTTTCGTGGGGAGAGATGGGAAATTCTGAGGTTGGCCATTTGAATTTAGGCTCCGGCAAAATTATCTATCAGATATTACCGCGCATTAATAAGTCTATTATTGACGGTGATTTTTTTCAAAATAAAGCTATTTTAGAGGCGTTAAACAAAGTTAAGGCTTCTAACTCAACCTTGCATTTAATGGGGTTATTGTCCAACGGGGGAGTACATAGCCACCAAAGCCATTTGTACGCGATACTTGACCTTTGCCAGCAACTGCAAATAAATAATGTGGTAATTCACGTTATTTTAGATGGACGCGACACCAAGCGAGACGGCGGACTAGACTTTGTTAAAAAATTAAAAGCTAAGCTAGATGAGCTTGGTTTTGGCAAAATTGCTACTTTGAGCGGACGGTATTACAGTATGGACAGAAATAACAATTGGGATAGAACTGCCTTGGCCTATAACGCTATTGCGTTTGGCCAAAGTGAAAGTAATTTTGACGATCCAATTACCGCGATTGAACAATCATATAAACAAGAAATATATGATGAGCAGTTAAAGCCAACAGTAATTAGTCAAAATGCGACACCCGTAAAGCCTGAAGACGCGTTAATTTTTTTTAATTATCGGGCGGACCGCGCTAGGCAAATCACCAAAGCTTTTATCTTGCCTGATTTTAAAGAGTTTAAGCGGCCTAACTTTTTGCGTGGTTTATTCTTTGTGTCAATGACAGAATATGAATCAGGATTGCCATGCAAAGTAGCCTTCCCGCCAGAACTTATTAAAACTCCTTTGGCTAAAGTTTTGGCTGATGCTGGTGTCGGCCAACTCCACGCGGCTGAAACTGAAAAATACGCGCATGTGACTTATTTTTTCAATGGCGGGAATGAAAAAGAGTATAATGGAGAAACAAGGTTACTGGTGCCTTCACCAAGTGTTCCCACGTATGATGAAAAACCAGAAATGTCCGCTTTCGAATTGACTGAGAAAGTTTTGCGCGCGGTGAATGAACAAAAATATAAATTTACTGTTGTTAACTTCGCTAACCCTGACATGGTTGCCCATACTGGAAATTTAAAGGCCAGCATTCAAGCCGTCGAGGCAGTTGATAAAGCGATTGGGGTAATTGTTAAATATTATTTGTCAATTAACGGGGTAGTTTTTATTACAGCCGATCACGGTAATGCTGAAGAACTGATTAATTTGCAAACGGGAGAAATTGACAAGGAGCATAGCACCAACCCGGTGCCATTTATAATTGTAGGAAATGAATATAAAGGCCAAGCGGCTCAGTTTGGCCAGAAGGTTTCCGATAGGGATTTAAGCCTTTTAACTCCGGCTGGGATGCTGGCGGATGTAGCGCCAACAATCTTAAAAGTTATGGATATCCCTAAGCCGATGGAAATGACTGGTACGCCCTTGATTTAATATTAATTTATGTCACACTATGAATAACTTTATCGTTATAATTAATGCTTAATTATTATGCAAAAATATGCGTAAAATAACATTATTTTTAGTTGCTTTAAGTCTAATTTTAGCGCCTTATTCCTATGTCGGCGCCTTAACGGATCTGGAGAATTTACAAACTGATTCCCTGATTAAAGTAGAGGGCCGTGAAACGGTCTATTATTATGCCGCGGATGGCAAACGTTATGTTTTTCCGAATAACAAGATTTTTCAAAGCTGGTTTGATAATTTTGATTCTGTGGTTGAGGTAAGTTTGGAAACACTGCAATCTATCCCTTTGGGGGGTAACGTTCGTTATCGCCCAGGTATAGTGCTGGTTAAAATTCAATCTGACCCTAAAGTCTATAGTATTGGCCCTAATGGCGCTTTGCATTGGCTAGTCAATGAAAATGCGGCAGTTAGGCATTTTGGACGTGACTGGTCCAAACTAGTAGATGATATTCCGGATGTATTTTTTATTCATTATCATCGAGGTAGCGATGTTGGCGAAGACGATGACTATGATCCGGATGAAGATGCTGAGGGCGTTCCAACAATTAACGACAATCGCGGCATTGGAAAGACAATAAGGGCACTCCGCTCACACACTAAGCGTTGCAAGATAGTTAGAAAAGTTGTCGAAGAGATTGACGAAGAGTCTGGTGAAGTGTTGAGCCGAAAAGTTGAAGTTGAGAGAGAGTGCCGGCCATTGGAAGATTTAGATATCTTCGACGGCAAGAAATTAAAAATTTGTCATTTCCCTGGAGGCGATGAAAGCAAAGGGGTTACCTTATCAATTAGTACAAATGCCTGGCCTGCCCATGAGCGACATGGCGACACTCTCGGAGTTTGCGGCCGGGATGATGATGACGGCGATGACGATGCCGAGATAAGTGGCAGTAAGTTTAATGACTTAAACGGAAACGGTGTTTGGAACGACGGCGAGCAAGGCTTATCTGGCTGGACCATTAAATTAACCAAAGGATCATCGACAATTAGTGCATTGACCGACTCAGAAGGAAAATATAAGTTTCAAGATTTAGCGCCAGGAATTTACACAGTGGCTGAAGAGCAAAAGTCAGGCTGGACGCAAACTAAACCCACTTCAACAACCTACATAGTTGACGTGGAAGCAAATGAAGAATATGAGGATTTAGATTTTGGTAATCAGCAAGATGAAAGCTCAACAACCACGCCAGGGGCTATTGTTAATGAAGATGTTAACGCCGTTGAGGAGTCAATTGTCTTGTCTGGCACTACTGGCGTGACTGTCAAAAGTGTAAAGATTTCAGCTGAGCTGGAGGATGTTGTTTTAGATGAGATAAGCGTTTACGTTGAAGATGCTAATCAGACGGGTACGGCGGATGGTAACTATAAGGATATTGGCAATGTCACAATTTATCACGGTGCCTCCAAGCTTACTGAGGGCAATATCCCTTCAACCAACAAGGTTACCTTTCCATTCTCTAATAATCCGGCCGATACTAATTACTTAAAGATAGTCAAAGGCACAAGCGAAACATTGACTCTAAAAATTGACACAGCAGAAATTTCAGCCGCTGGTACAGATAACCCTGGCACGCCCAACGCCAGTTTTCGGGTTGGCTTTGGCGGATCGGACGGCATTATTGGCACGGGAGTTGATTCTGGATTAGAAGTTAGTAGTACCTTCAATAGCCCAACTAGTACGGTAAAAATATTGCATTCAGCTAAGCCAATCGTGACGTTGCCGACTACTAGTAACCGGCTTGGTGCAGCATCAAACTTAACTAGTGGCGATATTCGGTTATTTGGTTTTGAAGTTACTGCTGATTCAAGTCAAGGACGACCGGTAATGCTTTACCGAACAAGCTTTAATGTAACTACTTCTGATGGAGTTGACATTTCTAACTTATATTTACGTCAAGACGGAGAGGCAGATAAAGTATCAGACGCCGATGCTATAAGTTTAGATGATATTGGTACGCAAGGTGGCCGGGTATCGTTTACTTTTAACAGTCCGAATTTTAACAATGGTGATAGTAAAGAGTATTTAGAGGTTACCGACGGGACGACTAAGAGATTTTACCTGCACGGGACAGTAAGTGGAGTTGCCGCTGGCGATTTTGTGTCGGTTAGCTTACTGGGTGATTTAGCAGAAGCGATTGGAAATGATACCGGAGTTGCGGCGGATACTTGGCAAGAAAGTACAAACGGCAAGTTTGTATGGTCAGACGATCATAAAAACATATCCGGGAGTGCCGATGCCACAGGCGAGCAAATCTGGTTTAACGGTCATTTGGTTGACGGATTGGAGAAAACTGTGACTACCACTGCTTACACAATCTCACTGTAACTAAATCAAAATAAAACAAGCGCCATCTTTGGGGCTTGTTTTATTTTTTGATCTCAGTCCAATAAAAGAAGCCAAGCCACGTTTAGTTGGTCTGATAATAACGTAGCAATTACTAATCGGCTTATATTGTTATAATATTTAACAGAGCAGTTGAACACATTAGGTTATCCAAATCAGCTTTTCAACACAACCAAAGTATCCAATCTAAGATACGGAAGGCGGTACTTGGTCGCATTGGATAGTCTATAATATTCCGCTGAGCGTGACAGTGGTGGCGGAAAGTTTCAAAGTTGAAGATTTGGTAGATGGAATGGTTAGCTTTGGTCGGTCTGGATATGGCGGTCCGTGCCAGCCCAACGGGGAACACCGTTATTTCTTTAAATTGTATGCGCTTGACAGAAACTTAAAATTGCGTAAAAATGAAGCCAGGCAAATAGCCGAAAGCGCTATGGAGGGACATATAATTGATCAAGCTGAAATCATGGGCTTGCATCAAAAATCATAATAATTATAATTTATAAATATGAAAAAAATTTTAGCTACTGCTTCGGGGATAGCAGTGTTGGCTTGGTCATTTAATATTGCTTTTGCCCAACCCAATTTAATTCCAACAGAAATTATAAACCCCAATGATAAATTAGTTGCAACTGTGACTATCCCGGAGCACGCCGTTGAGGTTGCGCCAAACATTTTTGATCTCGGATTGGCAAAAGATGCTGACGGCACGGTAGTTCAAGGGTATGCAATTTTACATCCAAAGAATAACGATGCTAAACCTGATCATGCCGGCGGGCCTAAAAATAACGGCGGCGGTGGAAAGGGTACATCAAAATGTTTTGCACCTTTGGCCAAAGGAGCAGCTTGGAAAACAACAGAACCTTATATTTTTAATGCATCAAATAGCGATGGCATGAACGAAGCTTTTGTAACATCAACCCTTGGCAAAAGTATTAATGAATGGGACAACCAAGTTACGTTTGATATTTTTGGCACTGGTACAGCTACTTCTTCAGTGCTTGTGGCTGACGAATTTAGCCCTGATGGACAAAATGAAGTTTACTTTGGGTCAATTGAAAATTCAGGAACAATCGCCATGACTATTACTTGGGGTGTTTTCAGCGGTCCGCCGAGCGGTCGAGAGTTAAGAGAGTGGGATATGGTGATTGACGATTCAGATTTTAGTTGGGGCGACGCGAGCGTAGACTCATCGTTAATGGATTTAGAGAACATATTAGTTCATGAACTTGGGCATGCTTTGGGTTTGGGCCACCCTGATGATACTTGCATAGATGAATCAATGTATCGATTTGCATCCGAGGGCGAGACCAAGAAGCGAGATTTAAATGTAGGCGATATTGCCGGTGTCAATGACCTGTATTAAAAATATGTTTTTAAAGCCCCGCTTCGGCGGGGCTTTTTTGGTTGAGTTAGTTTGTGGTACAATTGCAACATGGCGGCAAGGAAAGAAGTTAAACTCGCAGCTTTTGATATAGACGGAACTATTTTCCGCTCGCATTTATTTATTGAATTAATTCGGGCTTTTGTCCGGGAGGGTGTTTTTCCCAAAACAGCCCAAAAAGAAGTTGAAATAGAATACACTGCCTGGCTTAATCGCACCGGAAGCTTTGTAGATTATAACAATAAGCTAATTGAGATCTATCTAAGGTACATTAAAAATAAAACATACGCGTCGGTGTTTAATGTGGCAAAGAAAGTGGTTGCGATATACAAGGACCGTGATTATGTTTACACACGGAATTTAATCAAAGACTTGAAAAAGAAGGGCTATTATATTTTGGCAATTTCTGGCTCACCAAATTTTATTGTGAAACAATACGCTGATTACAAAGGTTTTGATACTTATTATGGCACGGTATTGGAGGTCCAAAAGGGTAAATTTACTGGGCGGATTTTTAGCGAAGACACATATTTGAATAAAGATAAGGTCTTAGAGGATTTTATTAGCTGGTCTAAATTGCCAGTCAACTTGTCAAAATCAATTGGGGTTGGGGATACTGAAAGTGATATTCCAATGTTAAAACTAGTTGGCCAGCCAATCGCGTTCAACCCCAACCGGGCACTAGCCGATTACGCTAAAACCCACGGTTGGCCAATTGTGGTGGAGCGTAAAGATGTTATCTACGAGCTTAAAAATTATATATTTAAATAAATGGCAGAAATTATTATTTACGAAAAACCAACTTGCACAAAATGCCGTATGGCCAATACTTTTTTAAAAAATTTAGGATTGAAGTTCACAAAGATTAACTATTATGAAAAGCCGCTGACTGAAAAGAAACTTCAAGCGCTGATCAAAAAGATGGGTGTGCCGGCCGGGAAATTACTTCGAACCAAAGAACCAATTTATCGTGACTTAAAATTGGCTAAAAAGGATTTGTCTGACAAGGAGTTGGTTAAGTTAATGATCAAGTATCCGGACTTATTGCAACGGCCAATTGTAGAAAAGGGGGATAAAGCGGTGTTGGGCCGCCCAACAGAAAATTTGCAAGCATTAGTTTAATGCGTAAGAGGTTATTTATAGGCATTGAGATACCTAGCGCTTGGCAAAAAGAACTGGCAAATTGTTGTTATGCTTTGGATCAGGCAGACATTAAATGTACAGTGCCAGGCAACATTCACATAACAGTTACTTTTTTAGGTAATGTCGAGGTGAGCGACATTCCTAGCCTAATTGACGGCCTAAGGTTGGCAACAAATTCTCTAACAAGTTTTGATCTTACATTTGAGTCAATCATTTTTGCCCCGCCTAACCGCCCAGCTAAAATGATTTGGGCGCTTTTTCAATACAGTCATGATTTTAAACTATTAGTTCATCAGATGCGTGACGCGGTGAAAGCATTTTCAAGCAAAGATGACCATAAAAATCCTATCCCGCACGCAACTTTGGCAAGGATAAAAAGCTCCGTTGACACTAATAATATAAATTTAAGTCAGCCGGATTTCAAGCGCAATTTAAGCGTTACAAGCGTTGTATTATTTGAGTCAGTGTTATTGCCAAAGCACCCTGAATATACACTTTTGCAGCGTTTTACATTACAATGAATATATGACTTTATTTACGCAAAAAGTTAAATCTGTAGTAGCCAATATCCCAAGGGGGCGGGTCTTAAGTTATAAAGCGGTGGCCGCAAAAGCCGGCCAACCAGGGGCTGCTCGGGCGGTTGGCACTATTATGCGCGCTAATTTAGATCCAGATATT
>PEZZ01000004.1:11254-36116 GCA_002773845.1 Candidatus Buchananbacteria bacterium CG10_big_fil_rev_8_21_14_0_10_42_9 | reverse complement strand
AGATATTCCATGCCATCGGGTTATTAACTCAGACAATAGCCTAGGCGGATACAACGGCCTAAGAGGCGAAAAAGAGGCCTTGCTTCGCTCTGAGGGCCACGTAATTAAAAATAAACGCATCCTGATAAAATAATTATTATATGGCATTAATGTATTCAGTCCAATTGCCGATAGGCTCCAAAGTAATAGATTTCAAGCTACCCGCAACTGACGGTCAAATATATTCACCAAAAGATTTTTTAAACCATCAAGGGTTATTAGTTATTTTTACTTGTAACCATTGTCCTTACGCTAAAGCATCATTGCCAATACTAATTGAATTATATAAAGAATTTGGCGCCAGCGTACCTTTTGTGGCGATTAATCCAAACGACGAAGTAAATTATCCCGATGATTCATTTAGTGCAATGAAAGATAAGGCAAAAGAGTGGGGAATTTCTTTTCCATACTTAAGGGATGATACTCAAGAAGTGGCTAAGTCCTATCAAGCCCAGTGTACACCTGACGTTTATTTATATGAAAATGATAACGGCTTAAAACTTTTTTATCATGGGCGTATTAATGATAACTGGCAAGAACCAGATAAAGTGATTCAACATAGCCTTCGTGATGCTTTAAAAGCTTTAGTTAATGCTGAGGATCCACCTAAACATCAACGTCCCTCAATGGGCTGTTCGATAAAATGGAAAAATGAATAAGCGGTTAAAAATTACTATTGAGGGTGAGGTGCAGGGAGTGTCGTTTAGATATTACGCTAAAGCCGAGGCGGATTCGCTGGGGTTGCAGGGGTATATTAAGAATTTGCCGGACGGTAGCGTTTATGTCGAGGTTGAAGGCAGTGATAATGCTTTAAGTAAATTTGTGACTTGGTGCCACGATGGGCCTAAGCACGCACAGGTGAGAGAAATAAATGTTGATAGTGTTAGTGAATTAAAAGGGTTTAAAGAATTTGAAATACAATTTCAATGAAGTTTACTGTTACGACAAAAGGCCACTATGATTTTATTGATATTACGCCGCAAGTAGCTGAGGCGGTGTCAGGGGCTAAGGTTAAATCAGGCATTGTTTTAGTTTTTGTGGCTGCTTCAACCGCAGCCATTACAACGATGGAATATGAGGAGGGGATTATCCATGACTTGATTAGCCTATTTGAAGCTTGGGCTCCGGAAAAGTCTGATTATGAACATCATCAAAAGTGGGGTGACGCAAACGGAGCCGCGCATATGAAATCGGCAATTATCGGAACAGACCAAAGCATACCAGTGGAGAACGGTGAATTAAAACTTGGCACCTGGCAGCAAATTGTGCTAATTGATTTTGACGAGAAGCCGAGAAATAGAGACATTATTGTTAAAGTCATTTAGCTGTTATGATAATAACCAAAAAACAAGTAATGCTACCCAAGCGCAAAAGAACCAGCCACAAAGGCCAAAATGGCAATGTTTTAGTGATTGGCGGATCGTACGACTTCGTTGGCGCCGTAGTTTTGGCGGGTCTGGCGGCATTGCGCTCTGGCGTTGATTGGGTAACGATAATGTGTCCGGAAAAAGTTGGTTGGGCAATCCATTGCTTAACGCCGAATTTAGTAACCCGCAAAGTGAAAACGGAGTTTTTTTCAGCTAGACATATTCCCTTAGCGCTTAAAGAAGAGCAGAAATATGATGTGGTATTAATTGGTAACGGCATTTCGTTGAAGTCAAAAGCGTTTTGCAGAGGTTTTTTAAGGAGAAGCCTAAAACCGTTGGTAATTGATGCTGACGCTGTAAAAGCTGTGCGAATACAAGATGTTGATAATGCTATTTTAACGCCACATCATAAGGAGTTTGAATTATTACTTAAAAATTCAAAGCTAACTGAACGTAATTTTCAAAAGTATTTAAAATATAACATAGTCATTGTAAAGGGGGCGGTTGATACTATTTACACGCGGGGCAAAATTTTCAAAAATAAGACTGGTAATCCGGGCATGACCAAAGGCGGCACGGGCGATGTTTTGGCAGGGCTAGCCGTGGGTTTTTTAGCTCAAAGCGGAGATTTATTGCAATCAGCTATCAATGCTACATTTTTTAATGGGCTGATTGGTGATATTCTTTTTAAAAAACACAAAGGTTACTCATATTTAGCTTCAGATATGGTAGATGAGATAAAAGCGATGAGATCGCGTAATTTTTCTCCTCGCTAGCTTGAATATAAACTGCACCCCGGCTCCGCCATGGTCGACTGGACCATGTCGGCTAACCGGGGCTATGGGTCAGCTGGAGGTGGCGAAATCTTTGCGCTTCTTGGCTCGCGCATCCATCGC
The DNA here is from genome assembly GCA_002773845.1 of Candidatus Buchananbacteria bacterium CG10_big_fil_rev_8_21_14_0_10_42_9. NCBI lineage: Bacteria > Candidatus Buchananiibacteriota > Candidatus Buchananbacteria bacterium CG10_big_fil_rev_8_21_14_0_10_42_9. Next base: position 33,814 of record PEZZ01000004.1, on the reverse strand, counting down.
CCGCCAGTTTGACTGCAGACGTAGCGGACGATTGAGCTGATGACGTCGCTTGGGATTTCATCGGCGGTGATATTCCTAAAGCGGCAGATTGTGCTGACTGCGACTTCTTTAACGAAGTCAGGATATTCCATGTCCGCATAATCTGGGCAGGGCTTGCGCCCTATTAGGTCCTCACCTGTGACTACCTCTTTTCGCGCGCGCTTGCTTGCTTTCACGAGCTCAGCTACTTGCCGTCTGACCTCATCACCGAACCCGCGCCAGCCTTCTGGTATTTTGTAAAGCAAATCGCTCATTGTGGCCTCCTACTGGTTGCGGCTATTAGTTGTATACCGCGCTAGTTTAAAAAAGTCAAATCTTTGATTTTTATCATAAATTAGATTAAGATAGCACTTACTTCAGGCTACGTTAAAAAAGTGTATTTATGGTATAATAACGAAGTTTATGGCTTACAAAAAGCGTGACCGCAATCTTTACGATACAAAATCCAAAGTACCATTTAAGCTAAGTCGTACCCGGCTTGAAAATTTTATTAATTGTCAGCGATGTTTTTATTTAGATCGCCGTTTGGGCGTTGACCAGCCGCCGGGTTTTCCATTTAACTTAAACTCGGCGGTGGATCATTTACTGAAAAAAGAATTTGATTTACACCGTGCTAAAAATGAGAAGCATCCCTTAATGAAACATTACAAAGTTGATGCCGTGCCATACCAAAATTCCAACTTAGATCAATGGAGGGATAATTTTACTGGCGTGCAGTTTTTGCATGCGCCGACTAACTTTTTAGTCTTTGGGGCGGTTGATGATATTTGGATTAACCCACAAGACGAATTAATCGTGGTTGATTATAAAGCCACTTCTAAAGATGGTCCGATTAGCATTGATGCCGAATGGCAAAACAGCTACAAGCGCCAGATGGAAGTATACCAATGGTTATTACGTCAAAATGGCTTTAAGGTTAATAATACAGGCTATTTTGTTTATGTTAATGGTAAGCGAGACGCCAAAGCTTTTGACGGTAAATTAGAATTTGATATAAATTTAATACCTTATACAGGTGATGATTCTTGGGTGGAGGATGTTTTATTGGAGGCTAAAAAATGTTTGGAAAGTAAACATATTCCTAAGGCTTCACCTGACTGCGATTATTGTAACTATCGCTTGGCTGCCGCTAAAGTTGAGAAACAATGAGGGTGCCAATAAAAACCAAAGTCTTAGAAATTATTCCCGGCTTTTTGGTATGGGCGACATTTATTGCGGTGTTTTCTATGTCGCTATATCGACCATTGTGGGCGATTTATTTTATTATTATTTTTGATGTTTACTGGGTGATTAGAATAATTTATTTGTTGATATTCATGTTGACCTCATGGAATCGTTATGTAAAAAATCAGCAACATAATTACTGGCAGAGGCTTCAAGATTTTAAAGATAAAGATTATCGGGATTATTTCCATGTTGTCTTTTTACCAACCTACAAAGAACCGGCTTCGGTAGTGGAGGCTTCTATCCAAAGTATAGTTGATTGTTATTACGACAAATCTAAAATGATGTTGGTACTCGCTGGGGAAGAGCGGGATATTGAGAGATTTAGTCAAATTTCTCAAGACATGCGGCAAAAGTTTGAACATCAATTTCACGATTTTGTAATTACCATCCACCCAAAGGATTTACCAGGTGAAATTCCGGGTAAAGGTTCTAACATTCACTATGCCGGCCACAAAGTCAAGCGGATCATTGACGACCGCAAACTAGATTACAGTCAAGTCATTGTTTCTAGTTTCGATGTGGATACTCGGCCTCACCCGCAATATTTTGCCGCCTTAACTTATCAGTATATAAAACATCCTGACCCGACTCATGCCAGCTTCCAACCGGTGGCTGTTTACAATAATAATATCTGGGAATCTAATCCGGTGGTCCGAGTGGTCGCAAGCTCAACGACTTTTTGGCTTCTGACTGATTTATCACGGCCGGAGAGGTTGTTTACTTTTTCGTCGCACAGCATGAGCTTTAAAGCCTTAGCTGATGTTGGTTTTTGGGACAAAACAATCGTGACTGAAGACTCTCGGATTTTTTTACAATGCTTTGTTCATTACCAGGGGAATTACAAGGTTGAACCAGTTTATATTCCGCTATTTATGAATACGGTAGAAATTGGAAATTGGCGCAAAAGTATCATGAACCAATACAAGCAAATGCGTCGTTGGGCTTGGGGGGCAGAACATTTCCCGTATATGTTTAAGAACTTTTACGGTAAAAACGCACCCGGCCGTTCTATCCCATTTTGGAAAAAATTCCATTATATTTGGAACCAAACGGAAGGCGTTTACTCATGGGCAACAGCACCAATTATTATTTTTATCGGCGGTTACCTGCCTCTATGGGTAGCTTCTGAGACCATAAGAACGACTACCTTATTTCAAAATACTCCGGATACTTTATCTTTTTTAATGCGTTCGGCCTTAATCGGACTACTGGCGTCTTCGGTCATATTTGCTTTTTTATTGCCACCTAAGCCCAAGGGCTATCATTGGGGAAATTACGTGGTGATGGTTTTCCAATGGTTAATGGTGCCAGTAACGTTAATTTTATTTGGTTCAGTGCCAGCTGTAGACGCTCAAACACGATTGATGCTGGGGGGTAAATTTAGATTGGGTTTTTGGGTGAGTGAAAAAAAGTAGCATGCCGGCACTTAAACAAAAATCTGTGACTGTGGTAATTGTGGTTTGGAATTCTGAACGGTACATCCAAGACGTTTTGCAGTCAATTATAGAGCAAACTTATAAAGACGTTACAATTTTAGTTATTGATAACGGATCAATCGACGAAACTGTAAAAATTATCCGGACAGATTTTCCGCAAGTAAGAATATTGCAAAATTTTAGAAACTTGGGCTTTGCCAAAGCGTACAATCAGGGCATGAAACTAGCGAGAACAGATTTAGTTTTAATCATGAATCATGATGTTATCATGCATCAAGATGCGGTCAAGCAATTAGTCAAGGCGACTGATCGACATCCGCAAGCCGGAAGCTGGAGCCCAAAACTGTACACATTATTTGTTCAAGATATTGACCCAGAAAGTCAAGGCAGTAACTTGAAAGAGTTTATTAAATCTGATAAGCTGGATGCGGCAGGCTTAGAGGTTTTTAAAAGCCGGCAAGTGCAAAATAGGGGAGAAGGCGAGTCTGATGCGCCTCAGTATAACACCGAACGGGAAGTGTTCGGCTTTACCGGAGCATGTGTGCTTTTTTCCAAAGATGTGCTTGATCAAATCGCCGTTCGTGGTCAGTACTTTGACGAAACATTTTTTGCGTATAAGGAAGATTTTGATCTATCATGGCGAATGTTACTTTATGGTTTTGACCATTGGTTTATTCCAGCTGCTGTTGGTTGGCATTTCCGTTCGTTTAAGCGGGCGGCTAATGAATCAGTCAGGGCGGTGGTCGCTAATCGGCGGCAAGCTTCTTTTTTAATGAAGTTGCATTCGTTAACGAATAACCAACTTGTGCTCATTAAAAATGATGACTGGCAAAACTTTTTAAAACATTTGCCATGGATTATCGGCCGCAATATCATGATGTTGGGATACAGTTTATTTTTTGACCCAGGGTTACTTTTTAAAAGCGTCCGCATGTTTTTTAAGGCATTACCCACCGCCATAAGTAGCCGTCGGATTATTAAATCTCATCAACAAATTTCACCCGCGAAAATACGCCGTTGGTTCAAATAATATGGATGTTAGTATTGTTATATTAAATTATAAGACAGCGAAACTGGTAGCGCAATGCATTAAGGGCATTCGGTCGATTAGTCCACAGGTGAGTTATGAAATAATTGTGGTTGATAATAACTCAGGTGAGAGGGATTTAGCGATTTTAAGGCAAATAAAGGATATTAATTTAATTATCAATCAATCAAACGATGGTTTTGCTAAGGGCAATAATAAAGGTTTACGGCAAGCCCGGGGCAAGTATGTCTTAGTTATGAATCCTGACATTGTGCTACTGGAAGGGGCCGTCGACAAATTAGCGCAATATTTAAATCAGCATAGTAACGTAGGTATTGTTGGCCCTAAGCTGTTAAATCCTGATCGCACTTTGCAATATTCAAGTTACCGCTTTCCTCACCCAATGACTTGGGTGTATCGTAGGACCGTCTTGGGGAGGGCCAGTTTTGGCAAAAAAGAATTGCGCCGCTTTACCATGATGGACTGGGATCATAATAATACCAAAGATGTGGATTGGCTGTTGGCCGCGTGTATCATGATAAGAGTCGAAGTTTTACAAAAATTAAATTATTTTGATGAGAGGTTTTTTATGTACTTGGAAGATACAGACTTAAGCCGCCGTTGCTGGGAAATTGGTTACAAAGTGGTGTACTTCCCTGAAGCTGAAGTCGTACATTATTACCAGCGGTTGTCGGCCAAAAATTTAGGACTCAAAAGTTTATTTGATAAACCGACTCGTATTCATATATATTCAGCCATTAAGTATTTTATGAAATATAAAGGTAAAGCTTTGCCCCGACAAGTATGAAAATGATAAAAAAAATTGGTATTGATTTGGGAACAACGAATACTTTAGTTTTTATTCCAAAGCGCGGCGTAGTTATTAATGAACCGTCAGTGGTAGCCGTATCAACGATTGATAAAAAGATTTTAGCGGTGGGCGAAGAGGCCAGAGCTATGCTTGGACGCACGCCAGACACGATTACCGCGATGCGGCCGCTAAAAGATGGCGTCATTGCGGATTATAAAACCACAGCTGCTATGTTGCGTTACTTTGTGAATAAAGCTTTGGGCGGCATTCGTCTCTTCCGGCCGGAAGTGATGGTGGCGGTTCCGGCGGGGATTACTTCAACTGAGCGCCGAGCAGTAATTGACGCGACAATTGCCGCCGGCGCAAAAGCGGCTTACATTATTAAGGAACCAATTGTGGCGGCAATTGGCGCGGACATCCCAATTGGCAGTCCTTCTGGCCATATGGTTATAGATATTGGCGGTGGCACGTCAGAGATGGCGGTTATATCTTTGGGTGGGATTGTGGCAGCGACATCAGTTAGGATTGGCGGCAATCATTTTGATGCAGCGATAGTTGAGTATATCCGCAGAACTTACGGTTTAAATATTGGTGAGAGAACGGCGGAAAGAATAAAAATTGAAATCGGTTCTGCCATGTATTTAGAAGATCGTCTAAGCATGGATGTTCGTGGCCGTGACGCCATTTCTGGTTTGCCAAAGACTATACGCATTACTTCCGACGATGTCTCTGAAGGCATCCAAAATGAATTAGAGGGCATTATTGCGGCGGTGAAAGATGTGTTACACAAAACCCCGCCTGAGCTTTCAGCCGATATCATTGATAAAGGCATTATTATGACCGGCGGCTCAAGCCAGCTTCGAAATATTGATCAATTGATTCAGCGCGCAACAAACGTGCCGGTCTATGTTGCCGACGAACCATTGATTTGCGTCGCCAAAGGCACCGGTATTGCCTTGGAAAATCTTGAAAGTTATAAACGATCAATTTTAGCGATGCGATAAATTTAGAAATCTAAGATGGAAAACAACAGGAATGGAATAGAAAATTCAACTGGCGGTTTCGACAAAGAATCGCAAGAAATTAACGAAGGAATTATAGCTTCTAATTTTGATAAAATGAATACAGAGATGTTTAAGCTTTTACATTCTGAGTCATTTGGCGGGAATGCGGGGAGTGTTGAAATAGATGGTGAAAAATATCCTTGCGCCGCCGCAAATGGTTATGCTGACGCTGAGAATGGGCAAATTATCGAATTTGGGAATTACCTCGACGAAAACGCAGCGTTTACTTTGCGGGTAGCTATAGAATTATCACGTGATGGTGGCCGAGGCAAAGGATTTTTCCGTATTGTAGAAACAATTTTTAAAGGCAAATTCAGTGAGCGGGCGGAAAAGAATTTGCGCTCTTCTGTCGAACGTTGGAATAATGAAACTAAAGGATCTGTTTACGAGACTTCAGAAGAGTAAGTTTAATTCTCACATTTATTGTGTATCTGAAGGGCTTGCAAAATAAGGATTTTGTGGTACAATAAAGCGATGAAATCAGGTAGTTTTAACTGGCCGGTGATCGGACACGAAAACATTATCCATTATTTGCAAACCGGTATTCAAAACCATAGCTTGGCCCATGGTTTTATTTTTTCCGGGCCACAAGGCATTGGTAAAAAAACAACACTAAGATACTTTTTGGCCTCAATTTTTTGCCAATCACAAACTAAATTGCCATGCATGTCGTGCCCGGCTTGCGAGCAAGTCAAAAAACACGTTTTTCCTGATATTGAGTGGGTTGAGCCCGAGTTAGATGATAAAACCGGCCATTTAAAAAAGAATATATCCATCGGGCAAATCAAGCGATTAAAGGACAAATTGGGAAAGTATTCTTTTCACCAAACTTATAAGGTGGCGGTTATTAATCAGGCTGAGGCTTTATCGGTTGAAGCGGCTAATAGTTTGCTCAAATTATTAGAAGAGCCAAGCGGGGAGACTGTTATTGTATTAGTAGCAAGTGATTATCACAATTTATTGCCGACTATAATTTCACGCTGCCAAGTTTTATCTTTTCGGCCAGTGCCGCAAAAGCTAATTGTTGGTTGGCTTAATGAGCAGGGGGTGAGCAAGGATAAAGCCGAAGCTATGGCGCATTTAGCTTCCGGCCGTCCGGGGATGGCGAATAAGTTTTTTCGCAATCAAGAATTCTACGAACTCCAACTTGCGGTGGCTATTAGTTTTATTAATGTTTTGGACAAGACGATTGCTGAGCGTTTGAACTACGTATCAGAACTGCTAAAAAAGAATGGCCAAAATTATACCGCAAAATCCATTAGCGCCTTAAAAGAAATAAATGTATGGCAGTTGGTCTTGAGAGATTTACTTCATTTACAAATCATTGGGCCAAAATATGTTCATCATTACGGCTTGCTCCCCGCGTTAGAAAAACTAAGCCATCAAGTTACTACCCGGCGATTAATGCTTAAGATTGGAGCTTTGGAAAATTTGAAAAGAATGTTAAAAAATAATGCTAACCCACAGTTGGTGTTAGAAAACGCAATTATCAATTTGATATAAAAAACTATGCCAAAAAAACTTTCAATCATTTTATTTTTGAGCGCATTAATTTTCAGCGGCTGCAGTTTGGCGCTTGGTTCCAGGCGAGAAGCCCCTCAAGCAGTTGACGCGGGAGTGTGGATGTCTATTGATAAAGGTCAAACTTGGGTTAAAAAAGACACTTTTATTTCCCCCCAAGGGCTGGGTAGCATTACCGAAGTCAGCGTAACCGAACTTGAGCTTGATCCTCGGGACGAACGTGGGTTGTACATTACAACCGACGCGGACGGTTATTTATATTCTTATGACCGAGGTGAGAGTTGGCAGCAACCGCAGTCTTACAATGTTGGCGCGGTACGAGATTTAGCTATTGATTTTCAGGACAATTGTAATATTTATTTAGCCTATGCTAATAAAGTAATTAAATCAACTGATTGTAACCGTAGTTTTAGAGACAGCTTTGTGGATTCGCGGCCGTCAAAAATAGTTACTGCGGTAGCGACTGACCCTAATTTGAGCGGTGTAGTGTACGCCGGAACTGATAACGGCGAGATAATTAAAAGCACTGATTTTGGTTATTCTTGGACCACTATTAATCGAGTTAATAATGCCATATTAGATATATTAGTTGACCCGCGGAATTCAAATGTTATTTATGTCGGTACCAGAAATTTAGGTTTGCTCAAAAGCTCCGATGGCGGTGTTATCTGGTCAAATTCAATTAATTTGGATTTGAAAAAATATTCTGGCGCAAACGAATATCGCAGGATGGTGTTTTTCCCGTCGGTGCCCAATGGCTTACTATTAGTAACGCGCTACGGCATTCACCAGTCATTTAACGGTGGCGAAACGTGGGAAACTTTTGATTTAATCACGCCGCAACTAAGCACAGAAATTTTTTCTATCGCCGTAAGCCCGGACAACAGCCAGGAAATATACTATGGCACGGCCACGACATTTTATAAAACAATTGACGGCGGCCGTAACTGGATAACCTCACAGCTGCCCACCTCGGCCCGTGCGATTGATTTAGAAGTTGATCCGAACGATTCCAATATCATTTATTTAGGCGCTCAAGCCCAATAATATGAATAATATTAGACAAAAAGCCAGCCAAGCGTTTGACCAAGCGATTGAGCATTTAAAAACAGAATTAAGCAAGATTAGAACCGGTCGGGCAAATCCAGCGGCGGTGGAGGAAATTTTAGTTGACTCTTATGGCGTCAAATTGCCCATTAAACAAATGGCCACAATCTCTGTACCTGAGGCACGTTGCATCACAATTCAACCGTGGGATAAAAATCAAATTAAAGAAATTGAAAAAGCTATCACCACGTCAGATCAAGGTTTTAATCCTGTCAATGAGGGCGAACTTATTAGAATTGTCATACCAACTTTGACTGAAGAAGCAAGGATTGAAATTACTAAGAAAATGAATGAGAAACTAGAACAAACCAAAATCACTATCCGCCAAAAACGAGATGCCTTAAAAGAGGAAATTCAAAAACAAGAAAAAGACAAGCACATTGGTGAAGATGAAAAATTTACAGCCTTAGAAGAGCTTGATAAAGTGACCAAGGAATATAACGATAAGATTAAGGAGATGGGAGATAAAAAAGAGAAAGAAATAATGTCAATTTAATGTTAGTAACAATTATCATTTTTATTGCCATTTTGGCGGTTTTGGTCCTGGTGCATGAATGGGGGCATTTTATAACTGCCAGAAGAGCCGGCATCAAGGTTGAGGAATTTGGTTTTGGTTTCCCTCCCCGGGCAATTGGCATTTATAAAGCTAAAGATGGCCGCTGGAAGGCTGTTGGGCGAAAAGTTGCTCAAGCTGATTCCACCATCTATTCTTTTAATTGGTTGCCTTTGGGCGGATTTGTCAGAATTAAAGGTGAACAAGGGGAAAGCGAATCTGACCCGGATAGTTTTGCCTCTCGCAGTGTCGGCCGGCGAATTTGGATTATTTCGGCCGGCGTTTTAATGAATTTGGTGTTAACAGTATTTTTAATTAGCCTTGGATTTTTGATTGGTTTGCCGCAAGTGATAGATAAAAGCATCCCGCCAAGCGCAAACATCAAAGATGAGCGCATTCAAATTATCGAAGTAGTTGAAGGGTTGCCAGCGTCACGGCAAGGGATAGTGCTTGGGGATACTATTGCTAGTGTTGACGGCCTAACGATATCCACCCTTGATGAGATACAAGATTATTTGGACAGTAAAATTGGGCAAGAAGTGGTCGTCACTATCCGGCGCGGGGACGAAACCATTACTCAGTCTATCACTCCTGAAATTTTGGAGGAGACTGGCCGCGGCGGGATTGGGGTTGGCCTAGTTAATGTGGCTTTAGTTTCTTATCCTGTCCACTTAGCTTTATGGAATGGCATTGTTACAACCATCAACTTGTTTTGGTTAATAATTGTGGCTTTTTATGAATTGTTTGTCAGCTTGGTTAGTGGCCACGGTGTAACCGTGGATATTTCCGGCCCGGTTGGCATCGCGGTTATCACGGGCCAGGTTGCTAGATTGGGGTTTTTATATGTTTTACAATTTGCCGCCTTGTTGTCTTTGAATTTGGCGATTATAAATTTTTTGCCATTCCCGGCCTTGGACGGCGGGCGAGTTTTCTTTTTGATTTTAGGTAAACTCAAAGGCAAGCCGATTGATATTAAAACTGAAACCATTGCCCATAACATCGGCTTTTTTATCCTGATGTTATTAGTTTTACTTGTGACTGTGCGCGACATTAGTAAATTTGGCGATAAGTTCTCATCTTGGTGGCAGTCTTTTGCCGGATTATTATAACGATGAAGTTAGAGTTTAAAGGCCGGTGTAATCAAAATATTACTACCCTGATGAGAGGGATTGGCTACGCGGTTCCCAAGCGGATTGATCCGCGCAAGAGGAGTTTTATCCGCCGAGTCGGCCGGTCTGATTATCCGCATTTTCATTTATATATTGATGTTTTAACAGACGACAAAACAATTATGGATTTACACTTAGACCAAAAACAGCCAAGCTACTCTGGGAGCGCCGCCCACGCTGGCGAATATTCCGGGCCAGTGGTAGATCAAGAAGCGCAATATATTAAAGGACAGTTGACGAGTTGCTTTAAATAAATTATGAAAGTTAGCCAATTATTCACAAAAACTACTAAAGAAGTGCCTCGTGACGAGGTAAGCCTGAACGCCCAGCTTTTGATTCGGGCAGGGTACATCAATAAGTTAGCCCCCGGCGTATATTCGTATTTGCCTATGGGCTTACGCGTAATTCAAAAAATCGAAAAGATTGTTCGGGAAGAGATGAACGGCATAGGGGGGCAAGAGATTTTAATGCCGGCCTTAATCCCGGATGCGAATTGGAAAAAAACGGGCCGGTGGGAAGATTTAGATGTCTTATTTAGAGTGGCCGGTGCTGACCGAAAACATTACGGCTTGGGTGCGACGCATGAAGAAGTGCTTTCGCCGCTCGTTAGACAATACGTTAATTCTTATAAAGACCTGCCATTGTATATTTATCAAATTCAAACTAAATTTCGCAATGAGTTGAGGGCTAAGGCCGGCTTGTTGCGGGGCCGAGAATTTATTATGAAAGATCTGTATTCGTTTCATACGGACGAAGATGATTTAGAAAAATATTATAAGAAATCGCAAACCGCCTACATGAATGTATTCAAGCGAGTTGGCTTAGGCCAGCAAACGGTTTTAACTTTTGCTTCTGGCGGTACATTTTCTAAGTACTCACACGAATTTCAAACGGTTACAAAGTTTGGCGAGGATACAATTTTTACTTGCCGCAAATGTTCAATAGCGGTTAATAAGGAGATTTTATCCGAGATTAGAAATCAATGCCCTGAATGCGGGAATTTGAAACTTAATGAAGACCGAGCCATTGAAGTTGGCAATATTTTCAAGCTTGGCACCAAGTATTCGTCGCCTTTTGGCTTGAATTACGTTGATAAAAATGGCGCAGAAAAGCCAGTCATAATGGGTTGTTACGGCTTGGGGATAAGCCGATTAATGGGTGCAGTAGTAGAAACATTACACGACGCTAACGGCATTGTATGGCCAAAATCACTAGCGCCTTTTCAGGTTTACTTAATTGATTTGACCAAAAAACAAAAAGCTGTAAAGTTGGCTCAATCTTTAATTAAAAATGGCATAGATGTTTTAGTTGATGACCGGGTCGATGCATCGCCGGGAGTGAAATTTAGTGACGCTGACTTGCTTGGTTTTCCTTATCGAGCGGTTATTTCTAATAAAACTGGTAATAAAATTGAAGTCAAAAATAGACAAACTGGCAAAACACAACTCAAAACTGAAAAACAGTTGATAGAATTAGCGCCTTAATTTATGTTTGGCCGATTGTTTAAAACCTTATCGAAAGATATTGCAATTGATTTAGGAACTTCTCATACTTTGATTTTCGTGGCAGACAAAGGTGTGGTTGTTAATGAAGCTTCAATCGTAGCGGTTAATACTAAAACTGATCAAATTTTATCCGTTGGCGAAGAAGCCGCTCGGATGGTGGGCAAAGTGCCGCCACATATTATTATCTCTAAGCCCCTAGTTGACGGTGTGATTTCAGATTTTGAGATTACAGAAAAAATGCTGAAGTATTTTATGGATAAAATTAACCGCCAGCAATTTGGGTTTTTTGGCCGTCCTCGCGTGGTCGTTGGAATTCCGCTTGATGTGACCGAAGTTGAGAAAAAAGCAGTGGAAGATTCGGTCGTCTCAGCCGGGGCGAAAGATGTTTATATGGTAGAAAATATTATTGCCAACGCAATTGGCGCCAGGCTGCCAATTCAGGACGCTAGCGGCAATATGATAGTGTGCATTGGCGGCGGGTTAACTGAAATTGCGGTGATATCACTTTCTGGCGTAGTTGCTTGGAAATCCATCCGCATGGCCGGAGAAGACATGAACCAAGATATCGTAAATTTTGCTAGGAACGAATTCAAAATCATTATTGGCGAAAGAGTTGCAGAGCAGGCTAAAATCGATTTGTCTCGCGCCACCGAAGCTGAATCGCCTATGAGCAGTCATGAATTAAAATTACAGGGTCGAGATTTAGTCAGCGGCCTACCCAAAGAAATAACAGTTTCTGGCCAACAAATTTTGCAGACCTTAGAGCGGTCGGTTAAAACTATAATTGATAATATAAAAGATACATTGGAGTTAACGCCACCTGAACTTATCGCTGATATTTATAAACGCGGCATAGTGCTGACCGGCGGCGGGTCATTACTGAATGGTTTATCTGAAGCGATTATGAAAGCAACCAAAATTCCAGTTAAAGTTATTGAAGATCCTACTACTTGCGGTGTCCGCGGAATGGGTATCATTTTATCTGATGAGTCTTTGCTCAAAGAAGTAACTATCCCATCAAGTTCTAAAGAGGATGGTTTTATAAGATAAACTCATGCGTTTTCCGGTTGTGGGACAAGTTAATTCCAGAATTTTTATTCCGTTCGCTATTATTGTAGCCGGAGCCATTTTATTTTTGCTTCGTGGCATTACGATTTTAAATCCCGTTATTTCACCAATTAATAAAATTTTTTTTCAGGCCAGCAATGTTTTTTCTTCTTCTCCTAAGGACCTTGGCCAGCCAGATTTAGCTTTGGAGAATGAACTTTTAATTGAAGAGGTGAGGAATTTAAAAATTGAAAATGCCGTTTTAAGGACTCAAGTTGAGGAAAATGAATTATTGCGCCAGCAGTTAAATTTTACCCAAAATTATCAGTTTAATTATGTGACTGCTGCAATTTTGAGCCGAGGCATCGATCGTGCATTTGATCAAGTAATTATTGATCGTGGGTCGGCTGATGGCATTAAGCCAGGTATGCCGGTGATATTCGGCGACGGTTTACTTCTTGGTAAGGTTGCCGCGGTGCAAAAAAGTATTAGTAACATCAGATTAATTTCTGATCAATTAAGCAAGGTAGCAGTAAGTATTCAAAATAATGGCCAGACGGTGGGGGTGCTGGAGGGTTCTTTTGGATTGTCGACTAAAGTTGAGTTAATTCCCGGCGATGTTGAAATTGAGCCTGGTCAAATTGTAGTTACTTCAGGCCTTGATCCATTCGTCCCGGCGGGTTTAATTGTTGGTGAAATTGAAAGAGTTGAGAAAAAAACTAATGAATTCTTCCAAACAGCTTACGTTAGGCCTTTAGTGCAGTTAAGTGAGCCGAGCATCGTATCAGTCATAGTCACTGAATAATATGTGGCATAAAATTTTTATTATTGGAATTATCTTTATCATTGGGTTTTTGCAAGTTAGTTTTATCCAATCCCTGCCAGCGCCTTGGCATCATGTAAATCTGATGTTGGCTACCATAACTTTTTTGGCATTTCGCCGCACCGCCTGGAGACTTTGGTCTGCCGCGTTGATTTTCGGTTTAATCCTAGATCTTTATTCATTTTATTTATTTGGCGTGGTGGCAGCCAGCATAGTTTTTATTAGCATCATTAATAGATTACTTTATTTAAACTTTTTTACCAACCGAGCGTTGATGTCATTTATGGCCATGGGTTTTTTGAATGTGGTGGCGTATAGTCTGATTATTCGACTAATCAGTTTAACGCAGAATTCGTATTGGCCGCCATTCAGCACTGTGATTGTGAATATGTTTTGGTCAACAATACTAACGGAAGCTTTGGTTATAGTTTTTTTTGTTGTACAGCAGATGCATTATAGAAGAAATCAAATCCATTCTCATGGGTAATAAAAAATTCAACCGCAATCCGTTTTTTGAATTTAGCGGCGACAAATTGGCTGATAATAAATTGGGCAATAAAGAGGGGATTACCTACATCCCTTTTGCCGGGCTCAAGAAAGCAGCTAGCTTTTTTAAACAGCAGCAATCACTAAATTTTTCAGTTTTACCTAAGTTGAAAGCCAAGAGTAGAGTTTTTTTGATAATCATAGTGGCAGTCCTGATAGTATTTTCAGGCAGATTAATTTGGCTCCAGCTTTATCAAGCCTCTGCCTTGGGGGGGCTAGCTGAGGGTAATCGAATAAGAAATAAAATTATATTGTCTCAAAGGGGAGTCATAAGCGATCGAAATGGCGAATTGTTAGTACGCAATGTTCCGATATTTAATGCCGGCGTCGTACCAGTTGATTTGCCCAAAGATGAGGGTGTCCGCAGGCAACTATGGCAAGCGCTATCTGAAATTACCGGCGTTGAAATTGATGAGATTGAAAAAACAGTTACATCACAGCCGGCATATTCATATGAGCTTCTATTGATAGGTGACCCATTAACATATGAGCAGGCATTGCGCCTGGCATTATTAGAGGAGCGATATAGCGGAGTTAAGTTAAATGTTACTTCAGGGAGGGAATATTTGCATGGTAATGCATTGAGTTTGTCTCACGTTTTAGGATACTTGGGAAAAATTGGGGATCTAGAAATTGAGTCTTACCTGAATCAGGGGTATGCCTTTAATGAGTTGGTCGGGAAGGTGGGGCTAGAAGCACAGTACGAATCGCTGCTGAAGGGCAGTAATGGCAGACGCCAGGTTGAAACTGACGCTTTGGGCCGAGAAAAAATAGTTTTATCAGAAGAAGAAACTATTGATGGTAAAAATTTAAAACTAACCATCGATTTAGAGTTTCAAACTATAGCCGAGTCGAGTTTAAATTCAATTTTACAGGCCTTTGGTAAAAAATCAGGCAGTGTGATTGTTCTAAACCCAAACAATGGCGAAGTATTGGCTATGGTTTCCTTGCCCGCCTTTAATAGTAATAGTTTTGTTAACGGTATCGACCAAGAGGAGTTTAACCAATTAGCGAACAATCAAGCACGACCTTTATTTAACCGATCGGTAGCGGGTCAATACCCGTCGGGGTCAACGTTTAAAATGGTAGTGTCGGCGGCTGCATTGGAAGAAGGAGTGATTACCCCGCAAACAAGTTTTCTCAGCTCCGGCGGCATCGCGGTTGACCGTTGGTTTTTTCCGGATTGGAAATTCGGCGGGCATGGCGTTACTAATTTAACCAAGGCTTTGGCTGAATCAGTAAACACTTTTTTTTATATTATCGGCGGAGGCTACAATGAAAGACAAGGCCTGGGAATTGAAAAGTTAAATTACTACGCTCAACTTTTCGGGCTGACAAAAAAAACCGGCATTGATTTGCCTAATGAGGCTGAAGGATTTTTCCCAACAATTTCTTGGAAGGAAAGTGTGAAACAAGAGCGATGGTATATTGGCGACACCTACAATGCATCAATTGGCCAGGGAGATATTTTGGTCACACCACTCCAAGTAGCTAATTGGACAGCGGTTTTTGCTAACGGTGGTACTTTGTACCGGCCTCATTTAATTAAACGGGTAGAAGACAATTTTGGTAACTTGGAAAATAATGTTGAGCCGAAAGTCATAAGAGATAATTTTATTTCGACTTCTAATGTGGAGTCGGTTAAGGCAGGTTTGCGCCGTGCCGTTACCAGCGGTAGTGCGGTTGGCATGAGCACGTTACCAATTTCTACCGCCGGTAAAACCGGTACGGCGCAATGGTCATCTAAAGATTCTCCCCATGCTTGGTTTACTAGTTTTGCTCCTTATGAAAAACCAGAAATTGTAGTGACTGTTTTAGTCGAGGAAGGAGGGGAAGGCAGCAGTGTGGCTTTGCCGGTAGCCCGTGAGATTATTAGCTGGTGGGCTAATAATAGATACGGTCAAAATTAATTAATTTGCCTTGTCTTGACATCACGATTGATTACCGTTATGCTTAAAAAACAAAAAATAACTAAATTTTATTATACCAAGCGGCTGAATATTCGCCGTTTGTTAATTTCTTTTCAAAAATGCCAGATGAAATATATTTAACTAAAGATGGGCTTGCAACAATCCAACAAGAGTTGGAGGAGCTGACAAATGTGAAACGGCCGGCAGTCATCGCGAGGATTAAGGCAGCCAAAGAGTTGGGCGACTTATCGGAAAATGCTGATTATCATGATGCCAAAGAAGTCCAGGGCTTTATTGAGGGCCGGATTAAAGAATTAGAGCATATTGTGTCCAACGCCAAGGTGATAAGTAAAAATAACTCCGGCAATGTGCAGGTCGGAAATAAAGTTAAAGTTTTGTGCGACGGCCAGGAGCGTGAGTTTTCGATTGTCGGTGCGAGCGAAACTGACCCCACTCAAAACAAAATATCACATGAATCTCCAATCGGTAGGGCGTTAATTGGGCATAAGGTTGGGGATATGGTAGACGTTCAAATACCAAAAGGTATAATGAAATGCGAAATTATTGAGATCACATAATCAAGTTCAATTTATGAGCCCGCCTAAACATCTGGCGGGCTTTACATTTGGAGGTATTTTCAGTAAAATAATGGAAATATGGCCAAAAACGAAAAGGTAGACGATTTAGCCGAGCGAGCCACTCGGCTAAAGAAAGTAGAACAATTACGAGCCGCAGGGGTAAATCCGTATCCGGTTCGTTTTTCAGTTTCTAAAACAGCGGCGCAGGCCAGACAATTAAAAATTGGCACTAAAAACATTAGACTTGCTGGTCGGATTACGTCAATTCGCGCTATGGGCAAGCTAGCTTTCTCTCACCTCCAAGATTCAAGCGGAAAAATTCAAATCGTATTTAAAGAAGATGAACTCGCCAAAGGTCAGTTTCAGTTTTTTAATGAAAATTTTAACCTCGGTGATTTTATAGGCGTTAGCGGCGAATTGTTTAAAACCAAAAAAGGCGAGATAAGCCTTCTAGTTAAAAAGTTTGAACTTTTAACCAAGGCGGTACGGCCATTGCCGGAAAAATGGCATGGGTTAAAGGATCAGGAACAACGATACCGAAAACGATATTTAGATTTGGTGGCAAATACAGAAGTTCGGGATTTATTTAAGCAGCGCACTAATTTTATCAAGGAAATTAGGAGCTACTTAGATAACAATGATTTCCTTGAAGTTGAAACTCCGGTACTAGAACACGTGCCCGGGGGTGCTGACGCGGAACCTTTTGTGACTCACCATAACACTTTGGACATTGATTTGTATCTAAGAATTTCATTAGAATTGCATTTGAAGCGGCTGTTAGTCGGGGGATATGAAAGAATATATGAACTTGGCAAGGTTTTTCGTAATGAAGGTATGTCGACTCAGCATTTGCAGGAGTTTACTATGTTAGAATTTTATGCCGCTTATTTAGATTTTAATGACCTGATGGATTTTTGCGAAAAGATGTACAAGACTATCATTAAAAAAGTGATCGGCACTCTAAAGGTTGAGTATCAGGGTAAGCAGATTGATTTTGGTAAAAAATGGGAAATTGTGGACTACCGTAGAGCCTTGATTGATTATACTGGCATTGATATTTATAATTTTACGACTAGGGATAAATTAACCGCTGAAATTAAAAAACAAAAGTTAGATTTAGAAGTCGATAAATCGATGGGCTTGGGGCGAGTAACCGATCAGCTTTACAAAAAATACGCTAGGCCAAAAATTGTTCAACCAACCTTTTTAATCAAACATCCTATCTCGGTTTCCCCTTTAGCTAAAAAGCATCCGGTTAATCCATTTGTGACCGAACGTTTTCAAATTATTGTTGATGGCGCGGAAGTTGGGAATGGGTTTTCGGAATTAAACGATCCAATAGACCAAAGGCGACGGTTTGAGTCTCAAATGAAATTACGTGAACAAGGCGACAACGAAGCCCAGATGATAGACGAGGATTATATTGAAGCCTTAGAGTATGGCATGCCTCCGGCAGCGGGGTTTGGGGTTGGGATTGATAGATTATTTATGATTTTGACCAACCAACCGTCAATTCGCGATGTAGTTTTTTTCCCAACCATGAAGCCAAAAAAATAGTTATGTCAAAAAAGGTTTTAATTTTCGGGACGTTTGACGGCTTACACTCCGGACATTTATCTTTGCTTAAGCAGGCTAAAAAAAGGGGCGATAAACTGGCTGTAATTGTCGCTCGAGATGCTACAGTTAAGGCTGTTAAAGGGAGATTACCTCAAGCCAATGAAAACGATCGATTACAAGATATTAAATTAATTAAGGTGGTCGATGAGGCGTATTTAGGCGACAAGATCGACCCCTACAACAGTGTTCGTCGTGTGAATCCTGATATTATATGTTTAGGTTATGACCAACAGGTGTTTACAGAGAAGTTGACTGAAGAATTCCCTGATATAAAAGTTATCAGGCTTAAGCCATATAAGCCGGAAATTTATAAGTCTTCTAGAATAAATAATTTACATAGAAAAAATGTTAGATCTTAAATTTATTCGCCAAAACAGTGAATTGGTTAAGGACGGTTCTAGGGCACGGGGCGTTGATGTTGATGTTGATAAAATTTTGTTATTAGACAAACAATTGTTGGAAGATAAACACAAGCTTGAGCAATTAAATTCAGAACGAAAAACACTAGCCAAAGGTAAAGCCGACCCGGCCCAAGGCAAGAAAATAAAACAGCAAATTAAAAAGTTAGAGGTGGACTTGAAAGATATTCAAACCAAGCTTAATGAATTACTTTTAGCTATCCCTAACTTAGCGCTTAAGGATGTTCCGGTTGGAGACGAATCAGACAACCGAGTACTTAAGTCAGTCGGCGAGCCAACGCAATTTTCCTTTGAGCCGAAAGATTATTTAACCATCGCGGGGGAGGGGATCAATATTGAGCAAGCGGCCAGAGTTGCCGGTTCCCGGTTTAATTATTTGGCAGGTGATATTGCGTGGCTGCAGTATGCCCTAGTCGATTACGTTTTTTCTATTTTAAAAAAACACGATTTTATTCCCTTGATTACTCCGATTCTTTTGCGCTCAGAGGCAATCAGAGCTTCCGGTAAGTTAGATGCCGCCGGTGATGACGGCATAAAAGATATGTACTATTTGGAAAATGATGATTTGTTTTTAATCGGTACAGCCGAACAGTCAATCGGGCCATACCACATGGATCAAATTATCGACGTCGAAAAGTTACCTTTGCGTTATTTTGCTTATACGCCTAGCTTCCGGCGAGAGGCCGGAAGCTACGGTAAAGACACTAAAGGCATTTTGAGAGTTCATCAATTTGATAAGATTGAAATGTATGTATTCACAAACGCTGAAGAATCTATGGCTGAATTAGACAAACTTGTGAATGTAGAAGAAGAAATCGTAAGTAGCCTTAAATTGCCATACCAAGTCGTGTCTTTAGCCACTCAAGATATGGCTTTTCAAAGCGCTAAAACAATAGATATTGAAGTTTGGGTGCCATCCCAAAATAAATACCGAGAAATTATGTCAGCCTCAACTTGCACAGACTGGCAAGCTCGCCGTCTAAATACCCGCTACAAAGACCCGGCCACTGGTAAAAATGAATTTGTCCATACTTTAAATGCTACGGCTGTGGCGATGGGCCGAATGATTATTGCTATTATTGAGAATTACCAAAAAGCTGACGGCACTTTTACAATACCCAAGGCATTAAAAAAATATATATAGCATGGAGTTTGCAAAACGGTTGGCCGAAATACAGGTTTCGCCGATTAAGCAAATGGAGTATCGAGCGTCAAAGATTAGCGATGTTGTATCTTTAGCGCAAGGTATTCCATCATTCGATACACCCGAGGTTATCAAAGACAATGTCAAAGCGGCGATGGATGCCGATTTAGTTGCGCGCTACTCTTTACCCCAAGGCTTGCCCGAATTAAGGGATATGATTTCCCAGAAGTTGGCGCAAGATCATATGTTTTATGACAGTGAAACAGAAATTATTGTGACTTGCGGAGCGATTGAAGCATTGTCTGCCACATTTCAATCAATTTTGAATCACGGCGATGAAGTTGTGCTGGTATCTCCATCATACGCATCTTATCCTGAGTTAATTAAGGTGGCCGGCGGTAAGCCAATTTTCGCTGATTTAGTTGAGAATGAGGGTTGGAGATTGGATGTTACTGCAATTGAGAAAAAAATATCCCGAAAGACTAAAGCTCTACTGATTTGCAACCCAAATAATCCTACCGGCACGATTTTTACTAAACAAGACTTAACCTCAATTGCAGAATTGGCGTTACAAAACGGATTGTTTTTAGTCCTTGACGAAGTGTATAAAGATTTTGTATATGGGGAAGAGCCATTTTATTTTTTGGCTCAAGAAAAGAAATATCGTCAAAATATTATTAGAATATTTAGTTTATCAAAAAGTTATGCTATGACAGGGTGGCGAATTGCTTATTTGCATAGCGCTGCAGAAAATATAGTTGAGATTTTAAAAGTACATGACAGTTTAGTCACCTGTGCGCCAGTGGTATCCCAGTACGGCGCCTACACCGCGCTTCAAAGAGGGGACGGGGCAGTTAAAGAGTTTACCCAAGTTTACAATCGTAGAAGAAATTTAATGTGTCACCGTTTAGATAAAATGGAAAAATATTTAACGTATCAAACACCGGGCGCTTCTTACTTTATTTTACCAAAAGTTTTAGTGCGGCAGGGGAGTGATTCATGGAAGTTTTGCATTAACTTATTGGAGCAAGCAAAAGTAGCCTTGGTGCCGGGCGTCGCTTTTGGGCCAAGTGGTGAAGGGCATGTACGAATATCATTTGGGCGCTCTGATGATGATATCAACCTGGCCTTTGACCGAATGGAAAAGTTTTTTGAATATTTATGAGAAGAATTTTAGCAAAATTTTTGGTTTTTTATCTTAAAGTCTGCGCTAAGGCATATTTAAGAAGAAATCAGCCGGCAGTTATAGCAGTGACTGGGACAACTAATGTTTATGACACTAAACAACAAATAGTGTCAATGCTTGATCAGGGGTATAAAGTTAGAACTAGTAAAAAGAACTATTCAGCCAAATTTGGCGTACCGGCTTCAATTCTAAATGTGCGGCTTGGGGGAGATTCAGCTGTCAAGTGGGTAAAAATTTGTGCCCAATCTTTTGTCCGAGGCTTTTTTATTAAGTCTAAAATTCAAATTTTAATTTTGGAGCTGGCTTTAAAGTGGCAAACGGATATGAATTATTTATTATCGATTGTTAAACCTGATATTGCAGTCATCACGAATGTGATCCCTTCAACCTTAGTTGACTATAAAAGCACCGACAATTTGGCTTCTGAGTACTTAAAGTTAGCCAACGCAGTACCAGCTCGCGGGTTAGTCTTATTAAATGCCCATGACGAAAGGCTTGCCAAAAGGCCGGTGTCCAAAGGGACAGTAATTTATTACGGCATTGAGGCTGGCGATATCCAAGCTTCGGACGTGAAACAAACATCAGAGGGCATGAGTTTTGTCTACCAAGGCCAAAAGGTAACTTTACCGCGTTTTGGTAAATATGCTGTGTTGGCTTTTTTGGCAGGCAGCCAAATTAAATCTTTTTTTGATAAGTATGGCGTCAAAAAAAAGTAAAAAAATTAAAGTCGGGGTTATTTTTGGGGGCCGCTCGGGCGAACACGAGGTATCAATCGTGTCAGGGCAGTCAGTCATGAAAGCCTTAGACAAAAAAAAATACCAAGCGGTACCGATTGGCATAACTAGACAAGGCAAGTGGTTGACGGGCACTGAAGCAATAAAATATTTAAAATCTGAAATTAAAAAACTGCCGGTAGAGTCTTACCTGCCAGCTGATCCAGGCCGCCGGCAATTAGTATCTTTGGATAAAAAAGGCTCTAAGGTAACGCCGGTGGACGTCGTCTTTCCAGTTTTACATGGCACTTACGGCGAAGATGGTACTATTCAGGGCTTATTTGAAATGGCAAATGTGCCTTATGTCGGCTCAGGCGTCTTAGGTTCAGCCTTGGGTATGGATAAGGTAGTGCAAAAACAACTTCTTTCTTCCCTAAAATTGCCGCTTGTGCCTTATGTTTGGTTTTATATGCAAGAGTGGAAGAAAGGTCGGCGCCAAATTATAAAAAATATTTTTGACAATTTAAAATATCCAATATTTGTAAAGCCAGCCAATCTTGGTTCAAGCGTGGGAATTACTAAAGTGAAAAACCACAAGCAATTGGAGCTGGGGGTTAGCTTAGCCGGGAAGTTTGATCAAAAAATAATTGTAGAGCAAGCAGTCATCGGTGCTCGCGAATTAGAATGTGCGGTTTTAGGCAACCTCAGGCCTAAAGCATCCGTAGTGGGCGAGATTGTGGCCTCAAATGAGTTTTATGACTATCATGCTAAATATGTCGGCGGTGAATCAAAGGAAATTATCCCAGCCAAAATAAGTCAAAGGACCGCTGATTCTATCAAACAAATGGCATTACTGGCTTTTAAAACCTTAAACTGTTATGGCTTGGCGAGAGTTGATTTTTTCTTGTCAAAGGGAGGCAAGGTTTACTTAAACGAATTAAACACTATGCCTGGATTTACTTCTATATCAATGTACAGCAAACTTTGGTCTAAAACCGGAGTGCCATACCAAAAATTAGTGTCTCGGTTAATTGATTTAGCCATAGCTAGACACAATACCAAGAATAAGCTTCAAACGGATTTTGCTTCTGATTCAGATTGGTATAAGCAAAAGTAAT
>PEZZ01000004.1:0-11226 GCA_002773845.1 Candidatus Buchananbacteria bacterium CG10_big_fil_rev_8_21_14_0_10_42_9 | reverse complement strand
AGAAAATCTAAGCCGCCTAAACATAGCCGAAAGCTTGGTTTTGGCATAATTATATTAGCGGTGGCTGGTTTGGCGTATTATTTGGGCACATCGGAAATTTTTGATATTCAAACCATTAAAATTTTAAACAATCAGTATATCGCGACTTCTGATTTAGAAAATTTGGCTGAGGCGCAAAGGGGGGAGAGTAGATTTTTTCTATTTAGCCAAAATAATATTTTGTTTTTTAATACCCGTGATTTGAAAAAAAGCATTAATCAGTCATTTATTTTAAAATCAGTTAGTGTGGGCCGTAATTTTATTAACCGGACAGTCACAATCAGAGTGTCTGAAAAAACTTCTGGTATTGTATGGGTTAGTGGAAGTGAAAATTATTACGTTGACTTAGATGGTATCGCGACAAACGTGGTGCGTTATGTTAATGCGTCGCAAAATAATACTGGAACGGTAGTAGTGAGAACTAAAGCGAGTAGGGAGGGGCTGCCGATAATATATGATACTAGTAATCAACCGATAAACATTGGTAGCCGGGCGGTTAGCCCTCAATTTATAGAATTTGTAATTAGTTTAAATCAGCTTTTAAACGATGCTACAGCCGTGGATGTGATTAAATTTGAATATAACGAAGGCTCAGGGAAACCTTTTTTGATTGTTAAAAGCCTTGATGGTTACGATATATTATTTAATCCAGAAGATAGTTATATTAAGCAAGTTAATAACTTAATTGCGGTTTTAGGTAGCGTTATTGGCAACCCCAGTGATGTTTTATATATAGATTTAAGGTTTGGCGATAAGGTTATATATAAATAGATATATAGAGTCGCATAACATACATTGTGCGACTCATTATGTATTGGCAAATATTGACTTCAACTACTCTTCCCTGCCTGATATATCACTATTATTTATTTAAATATATTAATATACAAATTATTTTAATTTATAGCTTTTTAATAACGTCCAAGGTTATTAAGTTGGATTCCTGTTAATTATCTTTTAATTTAGTCGTTCTATCCCCTAACGATTGACATATCCATTATTTTGGTTTATCATGTTTTATTGCAGTAGGTGCCCATAACTAGTGCCCGCCAGGTGCTAGATGAGTAAGAGGCGTATTCGCAGGGTAAAACCTGCACAGTATGATCCGGACTTGAAGTTCGGCGAGGGTGAAAACCGTGTTGAGATTCTTAGCTTGCAGAAAGTGGAGGTATACATTTCTGGCAAGCTGGTCAGCCGCGGCAATCTGCCTCCCCGCCAGCGCACGCTGCGTTCGGCCGAGCGTATCGGTAAGGAGCTCTACGTGAGTGTCCAGGAATACGCTAAGACTGTTGAGCGTGCGAAACTTCAGTCGTAGGGTCGTGGGTCTGTCGTCTTCTCTGATGGTGCGACCCAGTAGGCCGCAAGGTCCAAGTGAGTGAGAGACGGCCCCGGTAGTATTTGGGGGTCCGCCCCGTCTCTCCTCTTTTTTTATTATAAATTTTGACAATGAATAAATTATATAGTATAACTCAAATTGCCGTTGGAGCTACCCCATTCGAGGTTCAATCCCTCGCAGCGGCATTCGTCATAACCGGCATTGCCTTGTGTGGCGGTGCCAAACTTCAGACACCGTGCATCGCGCGCGGTACAGACAGAAGGGGAAGCTGATGGAACCTACCCATCATCAAGACGGGGAACATGCAACCGTGGGGTATCCGATTAAGCGGGGCGTTCGGGTCGACGACCAGGGATGTCGCCGCAAGATCACCTTCGAGTTCGCCGGGCCGCACTCTCACTACGTCAATGTGCAGGAGGGAAGCACCTGCACGACGATGCCGGTGGGGCGCAGTTGGCGCTCGAAACCGATGACCGAAGCGTGGGCTACTCAGTTCGCCAGTAACCCGCGCAACAAGCGCCAGGCCTTGAGCCTGATCGACAACGCCGCCGGCGCTGGCGACGGCATCGGACTCACTCCCGCCCCCGCCCCCGCGTAAGAGCGGCCTTACCGGCGGCGTACAGACCAAGTACGTCGCCGGTTCCCTTTTTAAATATATTGGTTGTCATCAGTTACACTTCGTATATCAAGTGTTTTGCGGTAGCCGATGCGGTCGCGGACGATTTTGTCAGAATTTAACATTTCGCCAAAAAAGACAGTATATTCGTCGTAGCGGTCATTTATATCATCACAAGCCAAAGCTACTTGCTTTGGTTTTAAAATATCACTAAATATATTTAGTTGTCCGCTAATTGGTTGCAACGCGCTAACGCTAACTGCCATCATCCGAACTTTACGTAAAATTTTATGTTGTTCAAATATTTTTAAAGCTAGCCGATAAATTGATTCAGTGGTAAATAAGGTATCATTAACTTTAATCTGCGTGCTGTACGCTCCTCCCTCTACATAACTCCAATAGATAGAAAAACGTTTGGCTTCTAAGTTCTTAGCGCGCAACCGCCGGCCAGTCTTTTCGCACAATTTTAATAAAACTTGATGATGATAATTAGAGTCAGTGGTGTGTTTATTAACGCAATAAGAATGGCCGATAGATTTTGGCTGAATTTTAGTATCAGCGGTTACGCCAGTTAACTCCTGCCCGTTGACATTAGCCCATAGATAATAACCGTACAGCCCTAAGGCCTGCATTAAATTAGCGACCGGGTATTGCTTGAGTTGTAGTAGATTAAAAATTCCGAGTTGGTTTAGCCGCCAAGCAATTCTTGTATTAATCCCCCACGCATCGGTTAGCTTTCGGTTGCGCAGGGCAGCATCAATTTGGCCCTGCTTAATAATTAATAAACTGTTACTATTGGTAATATCAGAAGCAAATTTAGCTAACCAGCGGGTAGTTGAAATACCGTTAGAGCATTTAAGCCATTCCCCCACTTCTTGCTTAATCCGCCGGTTAATAGTTAAGGCTATAGCTTTAGCTTCTTTCAAATTTTTAGCCCAGCCGGTTAAGTCTAAAAAAGCCTCATCTATACTATAAGGTTCAATAGTATCAGTATAGTCAGCAAAAATACTAAAAATTTGTTCGGTGACGCTTCGGTACTTAGCTGGTTCGTTTTCTATTAAATTGATTTTAGGATAAATTTTTAGCGCGTCACGGACCCGAAAACCAGTTTTAATGCCAATCGCTTTTGCTTCAATGGAGCTTGCGATAATACAACCGTTGGGGGATAAATAAGCGCACACGCCTAAAGGTTTGTCGCGTAGCTCTGGGTTGGCTTGCTGTTCCACCGAAGCAAAATAAGAATTCATGTCAATATGGAGGATTATTTTCATATAAATATTCCTCTCCCTAGATGTCTGCCCGCCTTTGGAGGGGGAGATGACAAAGGTGAGGGTGGTGACTAAAAATTAATAATAGTCTCAACTACACCCTCTAGATTTTCATTTATTTCATTGTTATGAAAACGTATGACTTGAAATCCTTTATCTCTCAAAAAACTATCTCTTTCCTGATCTCGTCCCCTGTTTTCTGATCCTAGGTGCTGGCTGCCATCAAGTTCGACTATTAGTTTTTTCTCGTAACAACAGAAGTCAACTATATAAGGTCCTATATTACACTGTCTTCTAAATTTTAGATTATTAACTTGTCTATTACGTAAAACTCTCCACAGTCTTGATTCCCATGGCGTTTGGTTTTTACGAAGCGCCCTAGTTATATTCTTAATTGCTTTCATAACTTCTACCTCACCCTTACCCTCTCCTAGCAGGAGAGGGTTTATTACTTCCTCTCCCTGGACGGGAGATGACAAAGGTGAGGGTGTTTTAAATAATATTCAATTCTACCTCACTCCCGCCTGAATGACTGAAGTTATTCAGGCGGGCGGGCTCCCCTCTACTGGGACGTCAGACGTCCCCTGCCAGGAGAGGGTCTATTCTTTCATTATGAATAATATAACTCTTCTAACCGCCATTTGAGATCAATGGTTGAGAACGAAAGCTTAAAGTAATTAGTTTTATGGCTGACGTTGAAGTAGTAAATTATTCCCCGGCCCTCCTTTTGTTTATGTATCAAATTAATTTTATCAACTTTATAGCGATGATTACGCCATTTAAAAAACAAGGGAACAACTTTATCTTTTATTTTATTGTTGGCTGAGTTGCAAAAGCCAACTAAGACTTCAATTGGTTCGGCAATAATTTCATGCATATTTTTAGAGACGTTAATGTTTTATAACATGATCAGTTTGCCTTTGTAGTTTCGCATTCTCTTGAATAAGCGGCGATATTTTTTGCGGAACATGAAGTTGAAGTGGTGCCGCCACATGTATTTTTGTATTTGTTTTGCCATACGGTTGAGCATTTGATAATTATTTATTTTTATAAAACCCCCTCACCCTCCCCTCTCCCGCAAGGGGCGAGGGATTATATAGTTTGGAATTTTCTAATGACAGCCTTAACCACTCCTTGAATGATGACATCTTTGACATAAATCGGTTTCAATTTTGCATTGGCCGGCTGTAAGCGAATGCGGTTAGCTTCGCGGTAAAAACGTTTTAACGTCGCGTATGTGTTATCAAGCAGAGCCACAACCACATCGCCATTACGCGGGCTGGGGTTACGTTGGACGACAACCATATCGCCGTCTAAAATGCCGTCTTCTATCATCGAATCGCCCTTGACTTTCAAAACGTAAGTGTTGATTGGGTCATTAATTAAATCAGTTGGTACGGCCATAGTATCTTTGTCTTCAACCGCTTCAATTGGCTCACCGGCAGTAATTAAACCAGCAAACGGTACGTGTATTGCCGCCGCGGTATTGATTGCCTCTTTGACGTCTTCTATTAATTCCAATCCCCTTTTTTCGTTATGATCGGCTTGCAGGTAGCCTTTTGCTTTCAAAGCTTGAATGTGTTGGTGCACCGTGGCAACTGAATTTAATTTAAACTTTTTAGCGATTTCTACAAACGAAGGCGCGTAACCTTTAGATTCAATAAAACTAGTAATAAAGTCTAAAATTTCCCTTTGACGCTTAGTTAATTTTTCTCCCATATGTTCCCTTTTATGTGATTTATTGCTAGGTTGAGATTCTTCGACTGCGCTGACGCTCCGCTCAGAATGACAATGTTTATTACTGGTTTCATTATATACCGAACAAAAACCGAAAGTCAATACTACCCATGTGGATAAGTAAAATCTATAAAGAAGATGGTTGATTTTATTTATTAGATTGTGTGGTAAAAATAAGCGTTGCGAATTGTTCACAATGGCCGATAATAAGACAGGAGACACAAGAACATGGAGCAATATCTGTTGGGTCTTGCGGCGGTGATACTGCAGGTGGGCGGCGGCATTATGGCCCTTGCTTCGCTTGGTTTGCTGGATATTGCGAGGCGTTTGCGATCCAGTGGGCGAGGGCGGCACGATGAGGCGCTGGAGCAAGCTCTAATGGCGAGCAAGTTGGCGTTTCCGGCCCTTCTGTTGTCGACGGTCGGCTCATATCTTGCGGTACGCATGTATGTACAGCATGCTCCACTGCTTGGCCTTGTTGCGCTGAGTGTTATTTTTGTGCTCGGCGGCTCAATCCAGGCAATAGCCGGCTGGCAGAAAAGCCGAGACAATGATGTGGTTGCCGCGACAAGCAAGTATTTCATGGCGGCTGCACTCTGGGCAGTGTCTGCGATGGCCTGGCTACCCTGCGTGGCTTACTACGCTTGGCGGGCGAGCCCACCGGCATAGGGACAACTATCCATATCCAACCCGGGTTTTACAATCACAGAAACCCGGCACCCAGTGTTCACAAAATTTTATTTGTGGTTACTGGATGATAAAAAAACATTCAGCAGAGTGTTTTTTTATTTAGTTAATTTGTAGTTGTAAAGCGTGTGTTATCGAGGTTACGATTGAAAGTTTCGTGAGTTTTAGCATATAAGGAAATAATAAAAAACAGTAAAACCAGCAGAATTATTATCAGGCCGGCTTGGGTTGATATTTCTTGTTGTAAACGAGTTTTCGGCACTAAAGTATTTGATTTGATTTTTGTTTTTTCCAATACAATCTTTTGGTATATATCAAAAGAGCGAAAGCAATAATAACTTGGAGTAAATCAGTCAAACGAAACGGATCATTAGTTATCGTCGGTACAATCACGACTAAAAAGGTGCCAAAATAAATAGCGGCGTCATGTTTCATTTCGGCCCAACCATTAAAACGTTGGTTGGCACTCTCTTCCCCTGCCTCGCGCCGGGCGATAATTTTTTTGCGATCAGAAAAAATGAATAAAATTCCGGTAGTAAAAAGTAAGCCAGCTAAAATTAAAGATAGATAAAACAAAAACTGCAATTCAGGTGAGAAAAAAATAATGTCAGCGTGGTCGCCAAAAATTATTTGGATCATAACCGCCAATATATATGTTTAGTATAATAAAGCGCTAGGTATGCCACTGCCGCTTGAATTAAGTCAGAAGTAAAAATAATTTCACGTTTGGCGATCGGAACGCTAATGACTAGCAAGGCGCCAAGGTATATGGCAATGTCGTGTTTAAGTTCTGTGATAGTGTTATAGCGTTCGTCAAATTCATTTTCTTCACCCTTTTGGCGCATCCGCTTCATTTTGTGTCGGTCTTTGATAATCACTGCAATTCCGACTGTGGTAATTACAAAAAGCGGTCCGATCGCTTTAATTACTTGGAGCAAGCTGGCTTGCTGGTAGCGAAACAAATAGAAAATAACAAAAGCGGCAATAACGATTAACTGGACGATAACAAAAGTTATTATTTGTTGCAGTTTGCTATTATCAATCAACATTATGGCAAATATTGGGCTGGGTTAACCGGAATTCCGTCTTTACGCACTTCAAAGTGAAGATGTGGCCCGGTAACAAGATTACCGGCGCCGGGCGTCCCCGGCGTGCCGCCAGAAAGGCCAATAATATCGCCTTGGGTGACAAATTGGTCTTCGGTTACAAAAATTTTAGATACATGGCCGTAAACAGTAGAAAAACCATCGTTATGAATTATCATAATAAAGCTGTAGCCAAGGCCAGCATCTTTGGCGCGGGCAACATAACCCGATTCTGCCGCCTTGATTGGAGTGCCTTGGCCGGCGCGAATGTCAATTGCCGGATGTTCAAAAATGTGACGGAAAGGATAATCTGGATCGTGAAACTTAGCGGTAATGTATCGGCTAGGAACTGGCCAAATAAATTTTGCCGGGCCAAAGGTTTTGAAGCGCTCAACCGCTTCGCGCCGCTGAAGCTCTTCTCTGACTCGGCGTTCTAAGGTCGCAATTTCGGCATTAATTTGTTGTTGCTCAAGCCGTAATCGCGCGACTTCTTTTTGAAATTCTGATTCCGATTGGCGCGTGGTGGTTAATACATTTTGCTGTAAGCCCAGGCGTTCGGTTAAGTCAACTTCAAGTTGGGTCAACAGTTCATTGTTGGCACTTAAGTCAGCTTGAGCGATTTCCACATCTTCTTTATTATTCTCTAATTCCTCCCGGCGTTGTCGCAATTGGCCAACCGTTTTTTGGACATTTTCTTGCAGTTGCTTAGCTTGGTTTAATTCATCAAAAAAGTCTGAAAAAGAGTCATTAACCAACAATATTTCCAAATAGCTTTTTTGGCTGTTGCGCCAAATAAGTTGAATAAATTGAGCCAACTGAATTTGGTTCTCGGTAATTTTCTTCTCAGCTCTCTTAATCAGTTCGTTTAGTCTTTTAATTTCCAATTCTAACTGCTCAATTCGAGTTTCATTTAACTCAATATCCAATTCTATTTTTTTAACTTGATTAGATAAGATTGCTAACTGATTATTCAAGTTTACTATCTCGCTTCGTTTGGCGGATATTTTATCTTGAAGTTCGTTAATTTCTTGACTCAACTGATCAATGTAGTTTTCTTTTTGGTTGATTTCTTGGCTGTATTGGTCAACCACATCCTTTTCGGCTTGCGTTTGCTGATCTTCTTGAGCCAAAATGAAAAAACTTGGGAATAAAATAATCCCGATGAATGATAATATGTAAATTAATTTTGCTTTGTTTTTCATTTATCCTTCAACTACGCTCCGCATCGCTTTGGTATAGTTTATTTACCAAGCTTATCGAGGTGTAGGCCATAACATATTGATCGCTTTTTCAATTCTATATAAAGTTTTTTTACGGCCTAAAATTGCTGCCACCTCAAATGGGCCGGGAGATTTATCTAGCCCGGTTAGCGCCACGCGCATCGGCCACAAGACGTCGCCAGTACCAAAGCTATGATTGGAAATAAATTCTTTAATCGCCATTTCCAGTTTATCAGCTTTAAATTTAGCCGCCGGCAAAGCTTTTATAAAGTTTAGCAGTTCGGTTAGATATTCCTTGGTTTGGCTAGGTTTATTTTTTTTCCAGTTGAGCAAGCTTTTTTTGTAGACTAGATCATCAGTAAAGAAAAAACCGACGTCGTCGCCAACTTCCGCAAGCTTCTCAATTCTATCTTGTTCTAGTTTTAGCACGGCTTCAACTTGATTGTGGTCAAGTTTGTGGCTAGGATATTTTTGGTTAATTATTTCTTCGGTTAAATCTTTAAATTTTTTAAAAGGCATGCTTCGCAAATATTGACCGTTCATCCAATCCAATTTAGCTAAATCAAAAACCGCGCCGGCTTTATGAATTTTACTAATATCGAAAATTTTAATCATTTCTTTGAGGCTAAAAATTTCTTGGTCAGTCCCGGGATTCCAACCAAGCAGTAATACAAAGTTTAATAAGGCGTCTGGTACATAGCCGCGTTCTAAATAATTAGTTACCGCCACATCGCCAACTCGTTTAGACAGCTTAGATTTATCTGGATTTAGGAGCAGGGGTAGATGGGCAAAAATTGGCGGGCGCCAACCAAAGTATTCATAAAGTAAAATATGTTTTGGAGTCGAAGATAGCCACTCCTCTCCTCTAAGCACATGGGTCACACCCATTTTATAATCATCAATCACATTAGCCAGGTGGTAAGTTGGGAAACCATCTGATTTTAAAAGTACTTGGTCGTCAATTTCTTTGGTACGAAATGACACTTGCCCGCGAATCAAGTCATTAAATTCGATCGTTTCAGCTTCAGGTATATACATGCGGATAACGTTGCTTTCTTTTTGGCTGAGCCGCTTATTCACTTCTTCTTTAGGCAGTTTGTAGCATAAACGATCGTAAAGCGGTGCTTGTTTACGCTGCCTTTGTTCGTCGCGCATTTTAGCTAAGCGCTCGGTTGAGCAAAAACAGTGATACGCTTTATTGTTTTCAACCAGTTCCAAAGCAAATTTTTGGTAGGTGTCAATATTCTCCGATTGGCGAAAAAGGTGATTGTCATGTTTTAAGCCGAATAATTTAAAGTTATTTAAAATATCATCTTCGGCGGTTTCTAAATAGCGTGAACGGTCGGTGTCGTCAATGCGCAAATTAAATTTTCCTTTTTGTGACTTGGCAAAAAGATAATTGTACAAAGCGGTCCGCAATCCGCCGACATGCATAAGTCCGGTCGGGCTGGGAGCGAATCTAGTGACTACTTTGGACATGTGACTTTATAACTAGGTATGGAAAAACTAAAACAGCATTCATAATTCGATTTATACGGGTGGGTTGCTTAAACAAACGATACAACCATTCCAACCCAATTTGGCGAAAAAATTTAGGCGCTCTTTTTATTGTCCCGGATAAGTAATCAAAGCTGCCGCCAACGCCCATAGCTAATTTTACTGATCTCAATTTAGCAAAATTTTGATTAATCCACTTTTCTTGCTTGACTTGCCCAAAAGCGACGAAAATGATATCTGGATTTGCGTCGTTAATACTTTGAATATTAACCTGGTCGGACAAAACGCCATCTTGCCAGCCGGCTATGATTAGGCTGGGAATTTGTTGCAGCAATTTATCGGCACAATTTTTAGCTACGTTATTAGCTCCGCCAAGCAAGTAAATTGATTTATTTTGGTCAGCCGCAAGCTTACATATAGCCACCATTAAATCTACTCCAGCAATTCTGGCTTTAAATTTAAAACCAGAAAACAATTGAAGGCCAAACCCATCCGGCACGGCCATGTCAGCCTTGTTTAAAATAGATTTAAAGTCATCGTCTTTGTTTGCGGCGACTATAAATTCAGGGTTAACTGTTACTATGTGACGCTTTGATTTAGATTTGAGCCAGTCAGCGATCATTATAAGTAAATCAGTTTTAGAAATGTTGTTTACGTCTACTCCAACCATTGAAATTTTCATATTTTGACCTTAATTATACTAAAAAACAAGACTTTTAGCAACGAAAAGAACGTTATCCCCGGCTAGATCGGTGATCCAGAATTAGTCTTCCCTTGATTCCCGCTGGAGTTTACCCCGTACTCTGATACGGGGCGAAATGACGTGGTGGGATGGTGTTTTCTTTGTTATAATCACGATATGAAGACATTAACGATTCTACCCCTGGCCGCTTTAGCCGGAGTTTTTTTATTCACCCCTCAAACGCTTAACGCACAGTCAAGCGTATTTGATACGAACAATATTATCTCGGATTTTGAGCTAGTGGATTATAATTCCATGAGCCAAGCCGCGATTCAGCGGTTTTTAGAAAGCCATGGCAGTTATTTATCCAACCATTCGTTCGTTGATTACGCCGGCGTAGTCCGGCCAGCATCAGAAATTATTTACAATACTGCGCAGCAGTATTCAATTAATCCAAAACTTATTTTAACCATGCTGCAAAAAGAGCAAAGTTTAATTGAGAATCGGTCACCGAGCCAGCACGCGCTTGACTGGGCGACCGGTTATGCACTGTGTGATTCCTGCAGTTCGTCTGACCCGAACTTGCAAGATTTTATTGGCGTTGGGCGACAAATTGATTATCTCGGAAAAATTATGCGTAAGTATTATGAGAATCCGTTCTTATATAATTTTCAGCCAGGCAAGCAAACGATTGTTGATCTATTTTACTCAATTACACCGCGCAATCAGGCAACTGCAAATTTATACAATTACACGCCGCACTACTCGGGTAACTTTAACTTTTGGAAGATATGGAATCGTTATTGGTCTCGTAGTTACCCGGACGGAACATTATTAACCTCCCCCAACACTTCAACGGTGTACTTAATTCAGTTTGGCCGTAAGCGGCCGATAGTTTCATACCTAGTGTTACTCTCGCGTTTTGACACCAGTAAAATTATAACTGTGGAGCAACCTGACTTAGATCAATTTGAAGATGGCCCAGAGATTCGGTTTGCTAACTATGCTTTATTACGAAATGAAAACGGTGATATTTTTTTAACCGTTGATGATAGTTTA
>PEZZ01000003.1:7798-8751 GCA_002773845.1 Candidatus Buchananbacteria bacterium CG10_big_fil_rev_8_21_14_0_10_42_9 | reverse complement strand
TTAGGGTAATCAACCAAGCCATCGCCGTCATTGTCAACGCCATCAGAGCATTGGGGCAAGGCAGTCGTCAAATTAAATTCATCATTATCGCCGACATTGATACACCCCGGATCGTTAGGGTAATCAACCAAGCCATCGCCGTCATTGTCAACGCCATCAGAGCATTGGGCCTGAATCGGACTTGTTTCATCATCATCGGCTGGACTAGAACACCCCGGATCGTTGGGGTAATCAATCAAGCCATCGCCGTCATTGTCTATGGTGTCAAGGCATTCGGTGGGGTCTAACTCACTATTATCAAATAAATTACTACACCCCGGGTCGACCGGATAATCAACTAAACTATCGCCGTCGTCATCTAAGCCGTTATTGCATTGCGTGGCTGGATCAATTTCGCTGTCATCAAGCTCCGAGTTGCATCCAGGATCATTTGGGTAGTCAACCAGCAAATCAGAATCATTGTCTGCCCCGTCGGAACATTCAGGGAGCGCATCAGTCTCATCATCATCTGACGCCGAAGCGCAACCTGGGTCATTCGGATAATCAATAAATGAATCGGCGTCATTATCCAAAGTATCTGAACATTCTGGCTCTGTGGGCGGATCTGTTTCATCCGTATCAGCCAAATTATCACACCCCGGATCGTTCGGATAGTCAATTAAGCCATCGCCGTCGTCATCTAAGCCGTTATTGCATTGCGTGACGGGATCGGTTTCGTCATTGTCAGTCAATGAAGAACACCCGGGGTCAAGCGGATAGTCAATTAAGCCATCGCCGTCGTTATCAATAGAATCAGCACACTTAGCCGCAACATCGGTTTCGTCATTGTCGCTAGCTGAAGCACACCCCGGATCAAGCGGATAGTCAATTAAGCTATCGCCGTCGTTATCCAAAGTATCGTTACATTGCGGAGGTGTAACCGGATCAGTTTCATCTCCGTCTAAAGCTGAGGT
>PEZZ01000003.1:0-7792 GCA_002773845.1 Candidatus Buchananbacteria bacterium CG10_big_fil_rev_8_21_14_0_10_42_9 | reverse complement strand
AGGATCAAGCGGATAGTCAATTAAGCCATCGCCGTCATTGTCGTTGCCGTCGCGACAATCTTCAAGTGCCGGGGCGCCGCCACCGCCACCGCTAATGACGTTGGCATTAATATTTATATTATCAGCCAAGGCATTCGTGAAAAGCAAAAAAGAAAAAAGCCAAAACAGCAAAACTTTAAAAATGAAAGTGGCAATGTTTAAGTTTAGCTTATTTACCATGCCGACTCTTGCTTCGCTTTTTATCTTGCGTCACCTTAACCGTTAAAAGGATTAAGAACACAACTAAACCGACAATTAAATATGGGTATCTAGTTTGCACTTTAAAATTAATTTGTTCGGAAATTGAAATCGCGTCAGTTAAATTCAAATTAATAGTAGCCGTATAATCACCGGCTATAAATAAGGCTCGCAATTGTGATAAAGCTTGCGCAAGGCTAACTTCTCCAGTCGCCAAATCATTAAGCAACAGTAACGGATTTTCCCACCCAACGCTAAAAACCCGACTGCTATTAGGCAATATAAAACCCCCGGCTGAATTGATGTGTAATTTTGCTACCGGCCAATTAAAGCGGTTCGTAATTTTTATATTGCCGCTTGGCTGTAGATGAGTGTTGCCGGTGTTTTTTACATGCACATTAAAAGTCGTTGGGAAAGAAGTAAGATGGCCGCGTGAGCCTTGGTATGAAACACCCACAAACTCCCCGTCTTCAATTAAATCCCCGCCAACCTCCAACATGACTAAAAAGGCAATATTGCCTTTAACGCCAAAATTACCGGCTCCCGGCGACTCCCCCCAAAGAATAGCCGCGTAATATCCGCCGGGCGCGGCATTGTCGGGAACTGTTATATCAACAATCGCCGGAAATCCTTGCTTAGCAGGGAGCGCCACGTTAGGATTTCGCACCGTAAACCAATCATGCCACGGCTCACGACTATCATAATCTACTTTTGCATTGCCAAACTCGTCGGCTGGTAAAAAACTTTTAACGTCGCTTTGTAAAAATAATGTCCCGTCCGTTTCGTTAATCACGTTAAAACTGAATGATTTGCTCTCCCCTGGCTCAATTGGCACATGGGCGCGGACTGGTTGGATCGTGATAGCTAGGACAGCTTGAGGCAGCCAAAAAATCAGCATTATAAATGCTAAACCCAAAAAAATATTCCAATTACGCATAATTAAAAAACCGGCGTGGCGGTGTAAGTTAGGGTGGTAGTGTAGGTTCCGGACTCGGTCGCACCGGCGATATTAGCGATATAAGATACCGTAAAAGTTGTAGTGTTGATCGGGGCGGTAGACGTCGCGACGACCTCGCCGGAAACAAATCTAAAACTATTGGCAGTATTGTAATTGTTTGCCGCCGCGCCAATTGGTGCGGTGCCGGACGGATCAGAACCAACTGACGGAGAAGTGTTAGCTACCACATTTAAACCAAACTGCTCTAAGCCGGTGGCGCTCGCGGCCGTGGTCGACATGGCATCAATTATATTAGCCCCAGACGACAATGTTGAGCCGCTGACATTTATATTAAAACCATTATCAATGTCTGTTGCCGCTGACATGGTGTGGCTACCGGTTTTCGTTACCGCCGCGTCTAATTGACCCAATTCAAGTGATGAAGCGCCCAAGGAAAAAGTCAAAGTCTCGCCAAAAGTTTCAAAAAATCCAGACTTAACCCCAAAGTTAGCTGATGTCGAAGTCGCCGAATTAACAACTCCTTCGCCGACAATATCTTGGAGTTGATAATTATCCGAGCTAGAATATCCGCCGCCCGAAACAAAAGTATCAGATAATATCTGGTAATTTTCACTTGACCGGACAGCGCCTAAAACTACCGGGACGAAAACTATAAATCCGGTTCCAACTGACAATAAAAACCGCTTCAAGAAATGATAATCCATGTTGAAAAATATATAATAATGTTAAAAGTATACCATATTCTGTTTTTGCCTAAAACAAAAAGCGAGGCTTAAATCCCTCGCTTTTGTCAAATAAAAAAAGTTAAAATTGAGTTGCTTGATCGTCAATGTATCGCTGGATAGCCTGGACCACCCTACCCTCATCTTGCAAATCTTCCATTAGCACTACAAAATCACGATTGATATACATCGTATCTTCCGGGGCATGCAACTCATTACCCAACTTGACTAAAGTCAATTGCTGATTGGCATCTTCTCCAGTTTCACCATCGGCGGCACTGCGCTGCAGCGGCTGAGTAATATTTTGTAAGTAATAAATATTTTCTAAAGTTACCTGCTTTCTGCTTATGTCAGTAATGTTGCCAAAGTAGACTTGTCCATTGCTTAAAAAAACAGCTTGCCACTGATTATTAAATCTTGGGCCGCTTTGAAATAATTGAATATTTGTATAAGTCGTCAATAAATAATACCCGCCGACAATAATCACTAAAGCTATTATCAGAGAAGTTAAACCATCACCAAAAGAAGATTTTGGCCGAGGCGCAGATGCCGGTCGCGGGAAAGATTGACGTCCGCCAAACCGCGGTGGCGGAGTTAGGTCTGAATCGTTTTTTGGCTGAACTTGTGCCATATAAAATAATTACGATTTAGTTTTAGCTTTGGAAATTTCAAAAAAATCTTGGACCAAAACCGCGATCGCGGTTGCCACCGGAATGGCTAAAATTATTCCGACTACGCCCCAAAGCTTGGCACCAATTAACATTGCCACAATACTCATCACTGGATTTAAACCGACTGCCTTACGCATAATTTGAGGCACTAAAAAATTATTTTCAATTTGCTGGACCACAATATAAACAATTAAAACCCAAACGGCTAATAATGGGTCTTGCAATAAAGCTAAAAAGATAGCTGGGATAGCCGCCATGATCGGACCTAAGTACGGAATAAATTCAAATACTGCCGCCAACAACGCCAGTACCAAAAAGTAAGGATGGCCGGTAATCCAAAGCCCGACTAAAATCAACAAACCAACAATCACACTTAAAATTATTTGACCCCGCAGCCAAGCGCCAATTTTATCTTGCATGCGGCGGAATAAGTTAAACAAATAAGGTTGAATATTTTTTGGCGCGACCGAACGAATTACTAATCCTAAATTATTCTCCTCTACAACAAGGTAAAAAGTAATGACTAAAATTAAAATGAATGAAACTAAGCCTCCAAAAAGCGAACCGACAAACGAAAAGATGCCGCGTCCCAACTGGCTAATACCTGTGCTAATTTGTCCAACCTCCTGATTAACCGAACGCAGGCCAGTTTGAATCTCACCGAGTAAGGCATTACTCAATGAGCTTTCTCTAAACTGAAAGTAGGTTTTAGAAATACTATCCCAATAGGATGGGAAACTTCTGGTTAAAGAACTTATCTGCTCGGCCATCGGCGGCACGAGCAGGCCCAAGGCTAAACTAAAAATTAAAAAGATGATCAGGTACACCACCAAAACTCCTAGCGCGCGTGGCACTTTTCGCATCTGTAATTTAATTACAAACGGCTCAATTACTGCGGCTAAAATTACTGCTACAAATAAAACCGCGATAATATCGCGGATTAAATATAAAAACCCCAAGGCCAATAAAACCGCCAGCACTTTTAAAATAGCGCCAAACGATATATCAAAAACAACTCGCTTTTCCTCTTCCATGGGTACAAGTATACCATATTTGTATAATCTTTTGTAGTATGATAGAACAAGACCAGGAACTATATGCCAACCTTAGCTAAAAATAAAAAGGGCTTATTTAACTATACAGTTTTAGAAGAATTTGAAGCCGGAATTGTACTAACCGGCGCTGAGGTTAAATCTGTCAAGGCCGGACGGCTCAGTTTAGTCGGCAGCTTTGTCACGATTAACAAAAAAAACGATGCTTGGATAAAGGGCTTGCAAATTAATGCCTACCCGCCAGCGGTTAAAACTCAAACTAAATACGACCCTATCCGCGACCGCAAGCTTTTGTTGCACGACAAAGAAATCACCCACATGCAAAGCACTATCAGATCAGGGCAAGGGTTGACAATTATACCAACTTTAGTCTATACTAAGGGGAGCCTAATTAAGGTAAAAGTCGCTATCGCGCGCGGCAAACGCCGAATTGACAAGCGAGAAACGATTAAAAAAAGGGAAACCGACCGAAAAATTAGGCAAGCCATGAAACGGCGGTAAGCCGTTTTTCATCCTTTATGGGGATGTCAATAATCGACAAAAACAATTCTTTAAAATCCGCTATGCGCGCTGGCCGCGCGTAAAACTAGCCGCACAACATAAGTGCAAAAAATCTATTCGCTAAGGTTAAAACCGCTTTTAGCGGCTTGAACTTAGTTCCTGCTTACGCTTAAACAATCGTAAGCCATCGGCCACTCACGCCTTATAGGTGATCCCCGGTGTTAACATAAGGCTTACTCGTTTAAGTTGTCTGGCTTAAACGAGAACACTTCCCCAGACTAGAAGTTAAGATTTTCGCTAACCTTATTATCTTTTCTTTGAACTACCAAGGTTAGCTATCATAGTAGATGGGTTTTGACGAAGTTTTTTGGACAGGGGTGTGAGGCCCCTCATCTCCACCCGCAAACCAGAGTTGCGAAGCAACACGGTTTGGGGTAGTCCTGAACCGTACTTGTTCTGGTTCAGGGCACCAGACCGTATCACTAATTCCATAACATACACTGCCTTGAGAATATCGCGCAAACGGCATAAGCCAACATCAGATAAAAAAGAATACCGGGTTAATAACCGCATTAAAGCTCGGGTAGTGCAAGTGATTGATGAAATCGGTGCGCGGGTTGGTGAAATGGACATTGATAAAGCTTTGGCTTTAGCCGCGGAACGTGGATTTGATTTAGTCGAAGTCTCCCCTAAGGCCGAGCCGCCAGTCGCCAAGCTCATTGACTACAATAAATTTAAATACGAAGAGCAAAAAGAAGCCCGGAAAGCCCAATCCAAACAAAAGAAAGTTGACATCAAGGGTATTCGCTTAACTTTTCGGATGGGTAAACATGATGTTGATCTTCGTTTAAATCAAGCCAAGAAATTTTTAGCCGAAGGACAAAAAGTCAGAATTGAAATGATGCTGAAAGGCCGCGAACGCCGACACACCGATTTAGCTAAAGAAAACATTCAGGAGTTTATTAATAATATTAAAGCGACTGAAGACATAAAAGTTGAACAAAATTTAGACCAGCAAGGCAACAAACTAAATATCACTATCGCAAAACAATGAAGCAAAAAACCCACAAAATGACAGCCAAAAAAATTAAACTGTCAAAACCTAAGCGTAAAAAAACTACGAAATTAATGGCCAAAAAAGCCGGCCAGGATCACTTTAACGCGCGCGAAAGCGGCAAGGTTGGCCGTGCTAAGCGTCGCAAACGCAGGTTGCCAAAAGCGCTTAATAAAAATATAAGATCGCGACTTCCTTATAGTTAATTTTTACATCTATGCCCCGAGTTAAACGCGGACCAAGTCATTTAAAAAAACGAAAACGCCTTTTGAAAAAGGCGAAAGGTTACAAATGGGGACGAAAAAGTTCTATTCGCCTAGCCAAAACCGCGGTAACAAAGGCCGGAGCCCGAGCACATTTTGACCGGCGCAAGAAAAAAGGCGTAAACCGCCGTTTATGGCAAGTGCGCTTAAACGCTGCTGTTCGCGAACACGGATTATCCTACAGCAAATTTATCAATTTGTTGAAGAAAAATAAAATTGAACTTGACCGCAAAGTTTTATCCGAAATCGCGCAAAAATATCCGAAAGTTTTCCAAGCAATTGTTGAACAATTGAAAAAATGACGCATAGCGTCATCCTGAGCTTGTCGAGGGATCTCACCGAGCCTTTTAGAGGGCAAGGGGTCAAAAAAAATTTAAACAAATAGTCATTCCGGGCTTGACCCGGAATCTCTATTTTGTATAATGCTAGAGATTCTGAAACACAAAGCCATGCGGCCTCGCCACGTCTGACGTGGCCTCGCGTGGAGTTCAGAATGGCAACATAATGGGGGCGTAGCTTTACCCGAATCGCCTTTGGCGGAGGTTACCCGCCCGAACGACTGACGCAGTTCAGTCGGGCGGGGAGCGCCTGCAACCATATGATACTGAACAATACGGTTCTATTGCAGAAGCAAGAAAACGCGAGTTATACTTTAAAACTGCTGCGGGTAGAAGGTTCTTGAAGAAAAAACTTAATTTGGGGGCGTAGCTCAGCTGGTTAGAGCGCCTGCCTGTCACGCAGGAGGTCGAGGGTTCGAGTCCCTTCGTCCCCGCCAGATTTCCAAGTTAGAACCTTTGAGTTTGCAAGGCTTTTTGACCCATTGTCAGGGTCTTGCGGAGGGTTGAGCTTGGAAACTTGTAAGTCCATAAGAACATCAAAGACTGGCGTCCAGATAGGCGTCAGTTTTTGATTTTGCACCGTAAAGCCATCGAAACAGAGCTTCAGAATCGTGCGCTTTTGGTACGTTCCACTGGTGCTGTACACCTTATCTGCGTGATCGGTGAAATCGAGTAGCTCATTAAACTTTTGAACGAACTTGTCCGACTTACCCTCAAGCACTGCCAGTCGATCCTGATACATCTCCTTCTCCCTCAGAAGCTCGTCCTGAATCTTTATAAAGACCTCGGCATCGATGATACGTTTTGACCGGTCCACCACAATGTTGCGGATCTGCTGTTGAACCCTGACCAGCTCCTGTTTGAGACTTTTGCGTTCACGTTCCTCCTGCGAGAGACGTTCTTTGGCGAAGTGCTGGAAGTAGGCATCAAGTACCTTCTTGAACTTATCCGGCAACTGCACCCGTGAGAGATGATTCGTTACCTGCTCTTCGATGCCTTCAAAACGGATGTATTTTTTCTCCGGACAACTACGATCCCTGCGATGACTGCAATTGTAATAAAGGTGGCCTTTCTTAACCTGTCCGACAAGCATCGAGCCACAGTAACCGCACCTCATATGGCCTGACAGTGGGTAGATGTGCTTGCGAGTGCGATCAGCGTAGTGATTATGCTGTTGGATGACTTCCTGAACGTCATCAAAGACCTTCTTGGTAATGAGGGGCGGAAAGTTTGCCTGGGAGGTCGCTGACCGGGTTTTGATGAGTCCGTAATAGATGGTGTTGGCCAGTACATGTTCAATGGTCTTGCGGCCGATTAATTTGCCGCCGCGAGTCCGCAAACCTCGCTTATTGAGATCTTCCGAAAGAGAATCGTAAGAATACTTTCCGGTGGCGTAGAGCTCGAATGCCAGCTTCACATACGGAGCCCGAATGTTATCGACTATAAGAGACTTGGTCTTCTTATCGTTCAAATACCCGAGCGGTGCTACACCGGGGAACCGGCCACGCTCTACGGCCTCTTTAAGACCCTTCCTGACCTCCCAGCTGATGTTCTGGGATGTCCATTGGGCAATCGAGGACATAATGTTCTCAACAAGCTCGCCGGAAAACGACTCATCGAATTGCTCGACTACCGAGATCAGCCGAACGTCGTGTTTTTTGAGCATCATCTTGATCGCCGCATAATCCGCGACGTTGCGGCACATGCGATCAAGTTTGTGCATCAAGATAACATCGATCTTGCTGTCGGTCTTTGCCCGGTGAAGCATTTTCTGAAGCTGTGGACGTTCGACGGTGCGAGCTGATTCGCCCTTCTCCTCATAGATACCATCCGGAGCAAGAGTCCAGTGGTGATCCATGCCGTACTTCTGGCACGCTTTGACCTGTGCCGGGATACTGAGTTCTCGTTCGGCCTGACGAGAGGTAGAGACACGGCCGTAGATTAAGTAGTTCGTCATAATAGTTTATAAATTCTTTATAATTTGTTTATTGATTTT
>PEZZ01000002.1:14564-47204 GCA_002773845.1 Candidatus Buchananbacteria bacterium CG10_big_fil_rev_8_21_14_0_10_42_9 | reverse complement strand
CAATATTTTTACGAGCCACAATAACCGTTTACAATAATACCAAACTTCTTCGTCTTCTAGGCCTTTATACACGGCTTTTTTTTGAAGCTCATTTTTAACGTATGTATCGGGCGGGATATAAATTGTTTTCTTTTCAATTTTAAACGGTTCCTTAACTGCTAGATCTGAGGGTTCAACTTGATAAAAATTCTCTTGGATGGCGCGCAGGGCGACTTGGATTAAAACCGAAACAGCAAACATAATGTGCGGATGATTAATATCCATCCCCCGCTGCTCTAAAGTGCCATGCTGATTAATACGTAATGGCGACCAGTTAGTTTCTAAAATCGATTTGTAATATGAGTTAAATTCACTTTCTTTAGTGCCGCTTTCAGTTAACAATTTTTTCCACTCTTCATAACGACGGTTAGAAAGGTTAATTAAATCTGTGCCAGTGTGAGCGTATGGAGGTAAGACTCCGAATATTGGATGATTCGCATAAATCCCGTTAGGAAAATCTAGAGAATCGTCGCCATGCATAATTAAAGTTCGCGCGCCCTTCCCGACTAACTTACCTTGCAAAAAAGGCGAAGACTGCATAAAAGTAATCAGCGCTGGGTCAGCCGCAATTAAAAAATTATAAGCATTAACTAAGCTGTCCTTATTTTTGGAAGTGACAAGACGTTTTACTTTCAATTTTTTAGCATCAAACACACCTTTAGGTAACGCATAGTGACAATGAAAACCGTTTGTCCGGGCCATTTGAGCATACCGGCTTTTACCTAGGGCTCTTTGATAGGCATTGTATTTAGTCGGGTCTTTTCTGATCTGTGGCATAAACTTACCCGGATACGTACCCAGCGGACATATAACCATACCTTCTTCTTCGGCGGTAAACAAAAGTAATTTTAAATTTTGGACTAACGCATCAAGAGTATTAACTGATTCCACGTCGGGATAACAGCCAACCTCAATTTGATTATGGTCAATCTCTTTAACGATAAATGAACTAGGATTTCGCTTTTTTTCGTCAATCTTTTTTAATAGATAATCAGCTTCGTGGATAACTTGCCCTTTTTTGTTCAACAAAAAAAACTCGGCCTCATAGCCGAGGGTTGAGCGCTTGAGTGGCGTTTTCTTTCTGGATGGTTTTTTCTTGCTGGTAACGGTTTTTTTTACCGCTTCTTTAAGAGTGCTTTTAGTACTTTTTCGCTTTTTTGAAATCTTCGCCTTTAGCTTAAATTGCGAATTGTCGGCCATATATGGAGTTATTTTTAAGATACAAAAGCCATTATACCAAAGTTTGCTTTGTAGTCAACCATTGACTAATAACAGGCAA
Source organism: Candidatus Buchananbacteria bacterium CG10_big_fil_rev_8_21_14_0_10_42_9 (assembly GCA_002773845.1). NCBI lineage: Bacteria > Candidatus Buchananiibacteriota > Candidatus Buchananbacteria bacterium CG10_big_fil_rev_8_21_14_0_10_42_9. The sequence continues at coordinate 45,886 of PEZZ01000002.1, read as the reverse complement.
AAAATTATTTTTTTGTGTCAAATTTTTTATCCACATAACAATAAAAATTATTTCTTACTTTTATCGATTATATCCAGAATTGCTTCAAACTTTTGGGCAACGGCTTCGGCGTAATCATAAATATCATCATGGGAATTGCGAGTATTAGCTATTCTTAAAGCCTCATCAAGCCCTTTCTGAAAAATTAATGCTATCTTCGATGACTCTTTTGTTGAAAGACGCTCATGCACACATTCCTGAAGCGCCTCCTCGGCTGAGGCAAAATATTCTCCTAAGCGTAAAGCTGTTGCTCGCAATGCCAATGGCTCGTTTTATACCGATTCAAAAATAAAATCAATCCCCTGTTCAACTAAAACTGCAAGGTCTAACTTTTTAGGTTCGAATTCAAATTGACTGCGTGGGTCGTCCGTAAATTCTCCGGCAATTGTAACATCATTTAAATCACGGCCTTCGTCAATACTTCCGCCGTCGCTGCCGGGTTTTTCAAAATTGTTTCTGTCCATATTTTATATTGAAAGTAGTCTAGATTTTATTAAATTGAGAATGTCAATATGGGCTTTTAATGCGGAGGCAGGTGATGAGCCATCTTCATACTTCAAAAGATCTCTTTCAAAATCAGTTATGGCACCGTCAATAACTTTTAATAACCGTTCTTTATCTTCTGCGGTAAGATTTTTGTCCTCACGCCTCAAAATTATCTCTTGGCGTCTTTCATTTAAAATATTAATTATTTTAACTATACAACCGCGAATATTTTCCCTCAGGCTTTCAACTATTTTTTCATCGCCCGCATGGTCAACTTCAGCATTTTCACTATCGCCTGCTTGATTAAATATTTCACGATACGGCTCCACTAGCCAAATCAAGCCTTGAATGCTGTTTTCTTCAAGCTCCGGATTATCTGCTCCTGAAATCATAAAACCAGGCGGGAGATTTTGCTTGTTTTCTTCCTCAGGATGATACCCTGATCGCTCAGGCATATTAATATTTACACTTAGGCTTTTTTTATCAAGTATAATTATATGAGATTGACATTAGAGTAAATCGTATCAAACAGATTCTTTATTTGGACTAAGTCATCATGAAGGCTAGATTTACCTGAAAATTCCAAGATTCGCGCCGTTAGCTTATCTGAAGCCTTTTGGGCCATATCTGATAAATTAGTTTTTTCTTCAAGGCTTAATAACTCGCCTTGCCCAGTCTCAACTTGCTCCAACATCGCTTCAAGAGTCAAAACGCAATCCTTTAAGGTATCTTTAAAATCGATATTCTCTATATCACCATCATCGAAGTAGATTTCGAGATCTTCTAAAAATAATTCTACCAACTCAGCCGCCTCTTCCCGTTTAGATTTTTGCAAACCTTCAACAAGCGGATGGTCTACACCTAAAGCCATAAGCTCAGTCGTCGGAAATTCATCTCCAGTTTTTATTGGAACATGGCGTGCGTCCGGACTGTCAGCGCCAATTTCGGGTGATCTTTTTTCTGGCATATATTAAAATCCGACTAATTGTATTTCTTCTTGCAGCTGCACGCCGGTTTTATCTCTGACTTGCTGTTTTAAAAAGCTTAACAGCATGACCACGTCTTTGGCGGTGGCGTTACCGGTATTCACAATAATATTTCCGTGTTTTGGCGATAATTGTGCGCCGCCAATCGTTTTTCCCTTAAGGCCTAATTTTTCTATTAGGTAGCCGGCTGGCAATTTACCAAATTTGGTAGCTTCGTCGTATTCAGCGTCTGTTATATCCAAGCCTTTTTTTATTTTTTTTGGATCAACTACCTCGTGTAACTCTAAATTTTTAAAAATGCACCCGGCGTTAGGTTCAATCTCGGGCAATTTAGCATTTCTAGTTTTTCTAATATCTGCCACTTTAGCTTTAACTTGTGCGGCATCGCCTTTAGCTAATTTTAATTCAGCTTCTAAAATTATATAATCGTTATGTTTAAAAATACTTTCGCGATAATCAAATTTGCACTCGTCATTAGACATTTCTAAAATTTTTTGACCATTAAAAACTTTGACCTTAACAACCGCTTGGGAAATGCTTCCGCCATAGGCGCCGGCATTTCCGCGGACAGCCCCTCCGACAGTACCATAAATTCCAGCCATAAATTCTAACCCGGTTAACCCGGCGTCCGCCACTGCGTCAACTAAGTTGTCGATACCAGCGCCCGCGCCGGCAATCACCGTTTCACCATTAACATCAATGTCATGATTTTTCAATTTTACCACCAAACCATTAAAGCCTTCGTCGGCAATTAAAATGTTACTGCCGCCGGCTAAAATAAAAATCGGTATCTTTTGGGCACGCGCTTCGTTTAAAACTTTTATCAACTTATCAAAATTATCAGTTTCCAAAAAATATTTAGCCGGTCCGCCAATTCGATAATTAGTCATATCCGCTAAACGGATATTTTGCTTGACTGATGATATGTCTTCAAAAGGCATTAAAACATCTTAATTAGTTTATAAATGTCACCCGCCCCCATAGTTACCACCACGTCACCGGCCTTAACATTAGCGCGTAAATATTGAGTGGTTTGCTCTAAGTTTCCAGTATATTCAACTTTTTGTCCAGTGCGTAAAATTGCCCGGGCTAAAGACGGGGCTTTAAACTTTAAATTTTTTTCACGGGCTGATTCAAAGATGTCTGTGACTAAAACTTTATCCGAGTAAAAAAAAGCTTTGGCAAATTTAGGTAATAAGGCTTTAGTGCGCGAAATAGTGTGTGATTGAAAAACACACCATATGAAACGATCATAATATTTTTGCTGAATCGCGCGCAAAGTGGCTCTTATTTCAGTTGGGTGGTGGCCGTAATCATCAACAAAAATAATTTTTTTCTTATACTGTACTTGGAACCTCCTCTCTACTCCTTTAAACTGCCTTAACAGCCGCTTAATTTTGACTTCAGGTATGCGACAAAGCTTGCAGACTACAATGCAAGCTAAGGCATTTAAAACATTATGCTCACCCATTAATGAAATCTCGTACCGGCCAATCTTCTTTCCCGACAGTAACACATCAAAGCTTGTAACATGGCCATTGTAGTCCAAATCATAAGCTTTCCACCTAGCATCTCGCGAATACCCATACGATTCAATATCTTGACGCCCCTTAACTAAACTTCTTACCGCCGGGCTGTCTAGGCAAGCCACAATTTTCCCTTTGTTTTTCTTAGTCTGATTGATCAATTGGGCGAACATTTTTTTAACCGCGCCGATATCTTTATATACATCCACATGCTCCCACTCAATACCTGAAATAATAGTAATATCCGATTGTAGATCTAAAAACTTAGCCACTTTTTCTTTTTGGCTTTTGACATATTCATCAGCCTCTACAATAAAATAATCACCAGTGTCCCAGGCGGCCGGCGTCGTTAGACCGATTACACCGGCCGCGCCGATTAAGTAACTGGGCTGGCGCTGAGACTTATTAAAAATGTAGCTTAGCCAGGCGGTTATAGTGGTTTTGCCGTGCATTCCAGACACTGCGATCGTCTTTTTGCTTTTACTCAATATACCCCGTAGTTCAGAATCAAGTAAAATTGGTATTTTCTTTTTTTGCGCGTATAATGTTTCCAAATTTTTTTGGCTAAATGATGTGCCGACGACAACCAAATCCGGATTAAAAGTATCGATATTTATAGGATCAAACTTTTTATTGAACTTAATGTTATTTTTTTTAAGCAATTTATCAGTTACAAAGACGTCACCAGTGTCAGAACCGCTGACAATAAATTTTCGCTGTTTTAAAATAATGGCTAATCCGGCCATAGCCACTCCTTTAATCCCTATAAAATAAACTCGTCTAACTTTTTTAAAATCAATCATTTAAATTAAGGTCTCTTTTAATTTGAGGCATCTTAGCCTCTGCGGCCATGCGGCCGTGTTGATAAAGTTCCCTTATTTTCCTGATATCCCAACGTTGGACATAATTCACGCTCGGCTTAATTATGACATTAGCTTTATAATTCTCCAAATACCCGTTAGTGTATGAATCTACAAACATCTGCATATTTCTTATAATGCCTTGTAAAAAATGCATATGTTCTTCCCACTGGATAATTTCTTCAGCGGTTACGTCTTCCCGTTCCCGCTTGAGTCGCTTGACATATTTTTTCAAATACGACAAAGCCCTAATGGTGTAACCGATTTTATTGCCGACATCAACGGCAATGACGTAATTTGCCCCATGCGCGTAAAGCGGCTTGGTTGGCACTTGGTTATAAACGGCACCGTCAACCAAATAATCGCCTTGATGGTTGGTGACCGAAAAAATTCCAGGCGTAACCAAACAAGCCATCATCGCATCAAGGACGCTTCCGGAATTTAAAAAAACTTCTTTCTTTCGCGTTAGGCTAGCGGCGGCTAAAAATAATGGAATATCTGTTTCAGCAAATGTTTTACCCAAAATAAACTTTTTATAAAATTCTTTTATCCGCTCGCCTTTAAGCAAACCCTTGCGGCTCAGCTGGGGCTCAAATACCACCTCCAGCCATTCCTTACCTGAGGCAGACAACAAATAATCACGCAATTCATCGTGATTACCGCAACTATAAACCGAAGCCACAATACCGCCAGCGCTGCAGCCTGAAATCATGTCAATTGGCACTCCATTCTCGAGTAAAACATCAATCACGCCAAAATGACTAATGCCCTTGATGAAGCCTCCACTTAAAGCTAAACCAATTTTTTTATTAATTGACATGACTTATGGTTTTATAGACTAAATCTATCATTTTAGAATTAGGATTGGACGGCAGTATTTTGCCAATATTTAAGGACAAATTCTCTCGTAACGCGGCATCTTCGATAACTGATTTAAGCGCCGTGACTAAACTGGCTGGACTCAAATTTTTCTCGGCTAAAACTTTAGCTGCATTATTCTTTTGGAGTTCTTGGGCATTGAGCTCTTGATGGCTGTCGGGCATGGGAATTAAAACTAAAGGCTTTTTTAATATAGCGGCTTCGGTAATAGTTGACATGCCGGCGCGGGAAACCACAACATCAGCGGCGGCTAAAGCTTTAGGAAATTCTTGAACTAATAATTCATACGGATAATAATTCTGATAACTACCATCACTGCGGCCGCGTCCCCGTCCGGTCAAATGTATAATTTGTGAAAATTTAGTTAGGTTCGGCAAGCTATCGTAGACCGCTTGATTAATCGTGGACGCGCCGGTACCGCCGCCCAAAATCAACACTACCGGTAAATCATGGGTTAGATGAAAATACTTTTTTGACGCTTCAAATTCAACTTGAAAAAATTCTTGCCTGACTGGGTTTCCAATTATCTCAATCTTATCCTTAAATTTTTTAATTTCATTTATTGACGCCTCAAAAGTAACAGAAATTCTAGTTGCTTTTTTGGCCATTAATTTATTAGCTAACCCGACCTGCTTGTCTTGCTGGTGGATTAAACTTGGGACTTTTTTCGCGTGCGCGGCCCAAACTACCGGTACGGCCACAAAGCCGCCAGCCGAAATAACTATGTCAGGTTTAAAATTTTTAATTATTTTACGTGACTGAATATAACCCCAAAGCACCTTAAAAGGGTCAATAACATTTCGCCAAGAAAAATAACGCCGCAATTTGCCGGTGCTAATAGCGCGATAATTGATGCCATAGCTTTCGACCACCTCTTGTTCTGGACCCGACGTTGTGCCAAGCCAAAGCGCCTGTAGGCTTGACTCGCGAAGTTGCAGTTCCTGCCACAGTGCGATAAGCGGGTTAACTGATCCTAGGGTGCCGCCTCCGGCAAAAAGTACTTTCATGGCTTAAGAATTTTTAATAATATTGGCCAACAACCCAAAAGCGGCAAGCTCGGTCATTAAGGCTGTTCCGCCTTGGCTGATAAACGGCAAGGGTATGCCAGTCAATGGGGCCAAGCTTAACATAGCGGCTATATTTATAAAAGACTGCACTGTCCACCATGAAATAATTCCCACTACTATTAACTTAGCAAATTGATCTTTATTTTCTTGGGCTAATTTTAAACCTTTAATCATTAGAAATGACAAAAGCATAATTAAACCGGCTGAAGCTATGAAACCTAATTCCTCGGCAATGATAGCAAAAATGGAATCGCCTATGACTTCTGGCAGATATGAAAACTTTTGGATAGAGTTGCCAAAGCCTTGCCCTAATAATCCTCCTGAACCAACCGCCAATTGAGCTTGTAAAATGTGATACCCAGCACCTTGCGGGTCAGCGCCAGGATTTAAAAAAGTTAAAAAGCGATTAATGCGGTATGGTGCGGCGGCAATTAAAACCCCAAATAACAGAACGGATAAACCACCAAGCCATATTAGATGAGTTAATCTAGCACCGCCAATAAAAAACATAATCAATGCGATAAAAGCAAAAATCGTCATGGTACCAAAGTCTGGCTGTAATATTATCAAACTCAAAACCATGGCAATATAAAACAAAAATGGCACTAACCCGCCACCAATACTTTTGATAACTTTTTCTTCCCGAATCGAAAGCCAAGCTGAGAACCAAATTAAAAATGTTAACTTAGCAATCTCTGAAGGCTGGAAAGTAATCCCACCCAAACTAACCCAGCTATTGGCCGAACCGATGCCGGCAGAGAAAAAACTAATTAAAGGCATTACCAAAAGTGCGATAGTTAAAACCAATAAACCAAAGCGATACTGCATCCAAATACGATACGGAATTTTATATAAAATATAACCAATAATAATACCGGGAATCACGCCAAAATAAATTTGGCGTTTGAAAAAAAAGTAAGTGTCGTTATACTCCCGGAAACCTTGAATACTAGAAGCTGAGGACAGCATCACCAACCCAAATAAAACCAAAATTGAAACCACTATAAAATATGGCTTGACTGGGTTGTGCCCCTTAACCCTGGTTGGCTTCTTGGCCTGAGTGATGCGTCTTTTTTGTGACATACTTATAAACTTTTAACCGTCCCAACGAATTGTCGGCCGCGATCAAATTCATTTGTGAATAAGCCAAAGGAAGCGCACGCGGGAGATAACAAAACAATATCGCCGGGCTTGGCGTAAGCCATAGCGTTTTTTAGCGCTGACTGCATTGAGGTTTGATTTGTTTTAATCGGGGAATTCATTTTAACTCTCTTTAAAGCCTGCCGCAATTTAGTTCCCCCTTCTCCCTGAAATAACACTACGGCTTTAGCAAATTTTTTAATTTCTTTTGCTAAGTTAGTAAAATTTAATTTTTTATCTGAACCGCCGGCAATTAAAATTATTTTCCTCGTTCTTCCGCCCAAGGCTCTCAAAGCTAAAATCGTCGCCTCTGGCGAAGATGCCGCAGAATCATTATAAAATTTTACGCCGTCTTTATCTCCAATAAACTCTAAGCGATGCGGCACGCCCTTGAAAGTTTTAATCCCGCGGCGAATACTATAAGGGCTCACATTTAATATCCTCGCGGCCGCCATGGCGGCTAAATAATTAGCGAGCATCAATTGCCAACCTGAGGGCATAATTTTTAGACTGAGTAAATTAGACTCACGGCCGTCTAATCTAAGCTTAACATTCCCGGATTTTATAAAAATTGCATTTTGGTCTGGCAAAAATTTTCGGGATAGCCAAATGCGTTTACCCAAAACTAGCTTACCTAGTTGCCTGGAGTCGTTATTATCGTAATTTATCAAAGCCATGTCTTTTTTAGACTGCCAAGCTAAAATGTGAGCTTTCGCTTTTTTGTAAGCTGAGTAGCTGGCATATCGATTCAAATGTTCAGGAAACAAATTGGTAATAATTGCGATGTGCGGACTTTGCTTATGTTCATGCATGTCTTCCAAATGCCAAGAGGATAGTTCTAAGACCACAAAATCGGCCTGGCGCGCAGAATAGTAATTATCAAACATGGCGGAAGTGCCAATGTTGCCGGCGACTAATGTTTTGTACCCATGCTTTTTTAAAATATTTCCCAAAAGTGAGGCCGTAGTTGACTTCCCCCGAGTGCCAGTGATGCCAATAATTTTCGCCGAATTAATTAGAGAAAAGAAAAGTGATGCCTCGTTATGGACAACCGCGCCGCTTTTTTTAGCTAAAGCTAAATATTTTGAATTGTTGGGTACAGCCGGATTTCTTATAACCATTTCACAATTTACAAAATCGGCATTTCGATGTCGCCCTAAAATTAATTTAATATTTTTGTATTTTTTTAGTTTATCTAAAGACTCCTTAAGTTCACTTTTGCTCTTCAAATCAGTTACGGTTAAATCTGCCCCCCTTTCAGCGAGCCAACGAGTTACCGCTAAGCCCCCGCCATGAAGACCAAGGCCCATCACTGTAATTTTTTTATTTTTAAAACGTTTCATATAATCCGATTAATGCCAGCATAGATTGTATTGGGTTAGTTTTGTCACGTCTAAAAGAGTGTAAATTTGGGTGACAATGGGTGCAAATATCACTCACCTCAATTGAATGAGTCGGCACGCCAGCTTCAATTAAATTAAACCGAGCAAAGCTTTTTAAATCGGCAAAATGCGACCTTTGGTTACTGCGTAAAAAAGCGCTCGGTAAAGTTTTAGCCACCGCTTCCCCAACCTGGTAGTGACAAGCTTCGATTCCCGGACCAATAAAAACAACTAAACTGGCCGGATTAACGTCACAAGCCTGCCGAAAAGCATTGACCATCGTCTGCAAAATACCCCGAATTAAGCCTTTTCGACCCGCATGGGCAATGCCGCAAACTTTTTTAATCGGGTCGTAAAAATAAACCGGCAAGCAATCAGCCACCGAAACGCCCAAAAATAAACTAGGCATCTGAGTAATTAATCCGTCAACATTGGCAATCTTGGGTGATGATATGCCGTTAACAATTTTTACATTACTGCCGTGAACAGTGCCGGCTAAAACGACGCGGCTTTTTGGAACTCTTCTCTTTTTAAAGTAATAAGTTTCATTTATGATGTTTTTTTTAAAATCACCATCAGCTCGAGTTGATAAACTATAGTGCAAATTTTGATAAGTAGATAGGAACGATGAATTCAACATCACAACTTATCAATTAAAAATATTATTAAACCAGCCACTGCGGCCACCCCGCTAACCACCCAAAAACGCATCACAATTTTTGGCTCCGGCCAGCCCATGGCTTCAAAATGATGATGAATTGGTGTTGAGCGAAAAATTTTTTTACCCAATAACTTTTTACTTGTTAGTTGGATAATTACTGATCCGGATTCTGCGACAAATAGTAAACCAATAATAGGCAATAACAAAGCAGCGTTAGTCAGCATGGCAATAATACCTAAAGTCACACCCAAAGACATCGAGCCTGTGTCGCCCATAAAAAACCTAGCCGGATTGATGTTAAACCATAGAAAAGCTAAAAGGGCCCCGACGATAACAGCGCAGAGGGTCGCTAAATCGTAGCGCTCTTGGACAAAGGCGATCGCGCCGTAGGCGGCAAAGGCGGTTAGTAGCGTACCGCCAGCCAATCCATCGAGCCCATCAATTTCATTAACGGAAAAACCAGTTGCCACAATTACAAAAATAAAAAACGGGATATACCACCAGCCAATCTCAAAATTGCCAAAAAAAGGCACGTGAATAATGCTCCAATCTAGTTTGAAGAAAAACCAATACGCTCCGACTAATGCAATCAGCCCGTAAATTAGCAAGCGATGGCGCACTCTCAATCCGCCCCTTTCCTGGCGGGTAGCGCGGACATCAATCAAGTCATCGGCTAAGCCAACTAACGCTGCGGCCACCATTGCGCCAAGCGGCAATAAAGTCTCTGAACGTGAAAAATAATTTAAATGCGTAAACACGCCGCCAATAAATTGGTCTAAAAAAACGACTAGCCCGGTAATAACTAAAACCGTTACCCAAATTAAAATCCCGCCCATCGTTGGCGTACCCGCCTTTTTAGCATGCAGACTATAAAAGATAGGCGCGTTAGGGGCATTTCTAATACTTTTGCCAAGCTTATACTTATATAAGTAATGGGTTAATATGGGGGTCCACAAAATCGCTACCACGAAAGCCAGCGTAGTTAAACTAAATATTTTAACTACTAAAAAATTGTCCATAGTATTTGTATATCATAATGCTAAACGATAACAACAATAGGGCGTGCCAACACAATGTAAAGATTAATAGCAATATTGCCAACGGACGGTTAGTGTCAGACACGAAGAAACTAAATATACTATTAATGATAAATAAAATACTCGCCACTATCGGGATGACAAATAATTGAACCGGAGGGCCCAATCTATTAATACCAAAATAAATTGTGTAGTGTAGCGGCACTGAATCAACACGAGACATAAAAACGACAAGTGCCTCAAACCACAAACTTGCATTTAACAAAAGCGTACTACCGATTATAGCAGTAGTACGGGGATGCTTTTTTATTTGCCTTTTAACAAATTCGGTAGTAAGCATATGAGCTTAATCATAAATCATTATAATTAAAAAAGCTTTTATTGTCTAATGCAATAATTTTGTGGTATAATATGGCAGAACTAACATCAAAAATGTTCAACACAAAAGATTTACAAAAAATTCTGACCTCGCAAAATGTTTTAAGCAGCGAAGAATTTGCCGCCCACAAAAAAGCCGCTAAAAAAGACAATAAAGAGGTTGAGGAATACCTGTTAGATAAAAAAATTCTGACCAGCGCTAATCTATATAACGCGGTAGCTGATTATTATAAATTGCCGTTTATTAGCTTAAAAGACAAAAACATTCGAAAAGATATTCTAACTGTCATCCCCGAACCGATCGCCCAAACTCATCAAGTCATTACCTTTGATAAAGACAACAAAACTCTTAGTGTTGCCACCTTAGACCCCAAGGATTTAGAAATCTTTGAGTTTTTAAGAAAAAAAACAAATCTAGAAATTGCCATCTCCATCACCACCCCTGAAGACATGCGCGAAGCCTTAAAGCTTTACCATAAGGGACTTGAGGCAGAGTTTGCTGAAATCACTTCTGGCGACAAAAAAGATGACCAGAGAGAAGATGTAGCCGGCAAAGAGCTAGAAGAGCTAGCTCAAGATTTACCGGTCATCAGAATTGTTGATACTTTGCTTGAGTACGCTATTTTTGAGGGTGCTTCTGATATACATATTGAGGTTAGCGAAAAGGAAGTGTCAGTTAGATACCGCATTGACGGAATTTTGCACACAGTTATGACGCTACCAAAATCAGTCCACCCAGGCGTTGTGGCTAGAATAAAAATTTTATCAAATTTAAAACTAGATGAGCATCGGGTGCCGCAAGATGGCAGATTTAAAATTTCTACCAACGAATATAAAGTGTCATTCCGCGTTTCAATAACGCCTACTTACGACGGGGAAAAGGTGGTCTTGCGTTTGCTAAATGAAAAAAATCAGCTTTTAACTTTGGACGAATTGGGTTTTCAAAAAAAGGCGTTGGATATTGTAAAGCGAAACATCACCAAACCTAACGGCATGCTTTTAGTCACCGGGCCAACCGGCTCTGGCAAAACCACGACTTTATACACGATTTTAAACATGCTGAATAAGCCAGAAGTCAATATTTGCACGATTGAAGATCCAATAGAATATCGCATGCCTCACATCAACCAAAGCCAAGTTAATAATAAAATTAATTTTACTTTTGCCGCCGGCTTAAGATCATTTTTGCGCCAAGACCCAGACATTATTATGGTTGGAGAGATCCGCGATCAAGAAACGGCTGAAATTGCTGTACATGCCGCTATGACCGGGCACTTAGTGTTGTCTACTCTCCACACCAACGACGCGGTTACCACAATGCCGCGCTTGGCGGATATGAATATTCCAAACTTTTTACTTGCTAGTACGACTAATATAGTTGTGGCCCAAAGACTAGTCAGGAAAATTTGCCGGGATTGCATTGAAAGCTACACTTTAACTCAAAAAGAAATTGACACTTTAGAAAAGCAGGTGGCTTTCAGCAACTTAGTCAAAATGCTTGCGCAAGAAGGCGTAGTTGATTCCGGCAAGCAAAAAACTCAAAATTTACGATTTTACCGAGGCAAAGGGTGCAAAAAATGCAATGATACGGGGTATAAGGGTCGCTTAGGAATCTTTGAAATTTTAGAGATAACTGGAAAAGTTGAAGAGGCAATCACCCAAAAAGTCACGCCGGAAAAGCTTTTTGAGTTGGCTCGAGAGCAAAAAATGATGACTATGCTGGAAGATGGTTTTATTAAAGCTAAAAATGGCATTACTACGATTGAAGAAGTGCTAAGAGTGACTAAAGAATAAACATGAATATTAAGGAGGTTGTCGATAAGTTAAATAAGCAATTTGAACAATTGCAACGTATTCCGGTTTCCCAAAAATTATTTTTTGTACAGCAACTCGGGATAATGATTAAAACTGGAATTTCGCTTGCCAAAGCCTTGAAAGCGCTTGAAGAACAAACCACCAGCAAACGCTTTAAAGCCATCATGCACGATGTCTACAAAAAAGTTGAAAAAGGCAATACTTTATCCGACGCCCTAACTCCATACTCAAAAATTTTTGGTGAACTTTTTATTAATATGATAAAGGCCGGTGAAATTTCAGGTAAGCTAGAAGAAGTGTTAGAGCAGCTGTATATCCAAATGAAAAAAGATCACGAAATAATTTCTCGCGTTCGCGGCGCCATGATTTACCCTGCAATCGTTGTAACTATGATGGTGGCAATCGGAATTCTGATGATAATTTATGTCATTCCAACCCTTATCTCCATCTTTGAAGAAGTCAGCGTGCAATTGCCCTTACCCACCAGAGTTTTAATTTGGCTCAGTAAATTTGTAAACAATAATGGCATCGCCTTAGTGGTGTTATTAGTAATTCTAATAGTGTCGTTCGTATCCTTTATACGGTGGCCAAAAGGCAGAAAAAAATGGCACCAGCTATTACTTCATTTACCAATTGTTAAAGAAATTTTGAAAAAGATTAACTTGGCCAGATTTTCAAGGACTTTTAGTTCATTGCTAAAAACCGATATCCCGATTGTTAAAAGTTTTGATATTACGGCGCATGTCCTTGGCAACGTACTATACCGCCAAGCCCTGCTTGAAAGCATGAGCAAAGTTGAAACTGGAGTAGCGGTTAATCAATCATTATCAAACTATCCATCTTTGTTCCCGCCAGTGATGATTCAAATGATAACCGTTGGTGAAGAAACTGGTACGCTGGATGACATTTTAACTGAGGCGGCCACTTTTTACGAAGATGATGTCACGCGAACCATGGAAAATTTACCAAGCATCATCGAACCGGTGTTAATTGTTATTTTAGGTATTGGAGTCGCGATGATGGCATTAGCCGTGATCGGCCCGCTTTACTCTTTAGCCGAAGTATTTTAATGCGCAAAAAAAACATTTTTGGCTTTTCTCTAGTTGAAGTGGTAATTTCAATGAGTATATTGGCGATGCTGAGCTTAGGCATTATTGGCATGTTTCAATTTGCTTTAAGAGTGCTAGCTTTAAGCAAGGGAAGAAATAGCGCGATCGCCTTAGCCAATGAAAAAATTGAAATCATTCGTAATTTATCCTATGAAGAAGTTGGCACTAACGGCGGCGTTCCGCCTGGGCCGATTGAACAAAATGAAAATTTAGTTTTAAATGGCATTACCTTTGCCGTTAATACCCAAGTTATTTATATTGACGACACTTACGACGATGTAACGCCGGCGGATACCGCTCCTAACGACTACAAACAAGCCAAAATTAGTGTGACTTGGAATACTCCGCTTGGCCCACAAACTATCTATAGTGTAACCAATATTGCTCCCCGGGGCCTTGAAACATGTGAGGGCGGCGGGGCTTTACGAATAATTGTTTTTGATGCCAATGGCCTACCAGTAGAAGGTGCCACCGTGCATGTAGTTAATAATTCTACCAACCCAACTATTGACACAACTCGGACTTCCAGTCCAACTGGCGTGGTCTTGCTTGCCTGCACGCCAGAGTCACAGGATAGTTATGAAATTACCGTAACAAAAGATGGTTACAGCAGTGATTATACTTGCGCCATAAATAGTTCGGGTAGCGACTGCGTGTTGGGTAATCCTGTCCCGACCAACCCACACGCGTCGGTGGTTTTGGCAAGCTTAACTGAAGTAAGCTTTGGAATTGATTTATTGGCCACCCTCGATATTTCCACCATTAGCCAAGTCGTGCCAACAGAATGGATAGTTAACTCTGTCGGCTTAGACGATCAACTGCACGGCTCAATGGCTGTATGCTTTGGGTCGAATGAAATTGTGTTTGCCTGGCAAGACTTTTTAACCGGCCAAGGTAAAATTCACGGACAAAAATATGATGTCGCCACGCAATCGCATCAATGGGGTGACCCAAACGATATCGATATTTCAACGGCCTCTAACTCTGACTATGTTGACATCGCGGCCGACAGTAGTTGCAATAGTTATTATGCATGGAGTGATAACCGGAATGGTAATTTGGATGTGCATATGGAAAAATACGATACTAACGGCAATGAGTTGCTTGGTGGTAACAATAAGTTAGAAACAGATGCGTCAAACGCTGACCAAACCCAACCAAGAATTGTGGCTAATGCCACTGGCGATGCATTGTTTATTACGTGGGAGGACGACCGTGATAGTTTATCAGACATATATTTACAAAAACTCAATAATGATACCACCCAAGTTTGGGTCCCGGAGGTTAAAGTTAATACTAACTCAGGATCTGGGTCAGGCACTGGCTTACAAGAATTACCCGACCTAACTATTAATGCCGATGACAATTTGTTTATCGTTTGGCAAGATGATCGCAACGGAGATTTTGATATTTACAGCCAACGAGTAAATAGTGACGGCGATTTGCTTTGGTCGCCTGATATAAAATTGAATAGCGAAAATTCATCGTTTGGGCAAATTAACCCACGAATCGCCATGAGCCGAACTTCAAACCTGTATTTTTATGTAACGTGGCAAGATGGCCGTAGCGGTAATGATGATATTTATTTGCAAAAATTTGATGACAGCGGCGCAAAAATTTGGGCCAATGACGTGTTGGTTAATTCAAATACTGACGCTTCCCCGCAAGAACGCCCGGTCATAGCAATTGATAGCAACGAGCAAATATACGTAGTTTGGCAAGATCTTCGTAATGGCAATTATGACATCTATGGACAAATGATTGATAGCGCTGGCAATAAACTTTTGCCTTTTGATTTTCCGGTAGTTGTAAGCGGGGGGGGTCAACGTAGGCCAGACGCGGCCACCACAGCGAATGATTTGTTAGCAGTTACTTGGGAAGATGATAGCGGTGGAGATTGGGATATCAAAGCGGTAATCGTTAACGGCGACCCCAGTAGTATAGTCCCAGTTGCCAACGTGCCATTAAGAATTCACACCACTAAACAAATTGGCAATAATCCCGTGATTTACAAATATGATCAAAATGTATCAACTGACGGGTCGGGATCATTGATCTTAAATGATATGGAATGGGATCCGTACTTTATTGAGGTGCAGCCAGGTTTTGGCTTCAACTTAATTTCAAGTGACCCAGTTAGCCCGGTCAGCCTAAACCCAAACTCAACCTTAAAAGTTTATTTAAATGTTGAATCATAAAGGAGTTACATTGCTAGAGGCAGTTGTTGTAATTTCAATTTTTACGACCGCTTCAGTGGTAGTAACCAGTGTTATTATCCAAGGCCTGCGCGTTAATAGCTTTGCGAATGAACAAAACGAAGCGTTAAATAACGCGCGGCGCGGAGTGGAATTTATGATTAAAGAAATCAGGGAGGCCAGCACTTCAGAAAATGGCTCGTTTCCGATTAGCGCGGCCGACGCCCAAGAATTGATTTTTTATAGCGATTTGGATATCGACCAAGAAACCGAGCGCATAAGATATTTTTTAGACGGTACGGATTTAAAAAAGGGCGTTATTGAGCCAGTCGGCGTGCCGGGAACTTATCCATCTGGCAACGAAGTGATTTCAATTTTGTCAGAATATGTACGCAATGGCGCAGATCCAATATTTTACTACTACAACGAAGACTGGCCAGCGGATCAAGTGTCAAATCCCCTAACCCAACCGGTTGAAGTTGACGATATTAAATTTGTTAAAACTTATCTTAAAATTAATATTGATCCAACCAAAGCCCCAAATCCGGCGGAACT
This sequence comes from Candidatus Buchananbacteria bacterium CG10_big_fil_rev_8_21_14_0_10_42_9, assembly GCA_002773845.1. Lineage (NCBI taxonomy): Bacteria > Candidatus Buchananiibacteriota > Candidatus Buchananbacteria bacterium CG10_big_fil_rev_8_21_14_0_10_42_9. The sequence continues at coordinate 29,771 of PEZZ01000002.1, read as the reverse complement.
TGAATCTAGCACAACGATTAGAAATTTAAAGGACAATTTATAGATGAGATTTATAATTAAAAAATCAAAGTCACAGCAAGGAGCGGTTTTGGTCATGACTATGATTTTCGTTACCGTGTTTGTGGTAATTGCCGCCGGTATTTTATCACTGGTAACTTACCAGCAACGCCTGGAAAGGCTAAAAAAAGCACAGGCGGCCGCATTACACATCGCGGAGGCTGGTGCTAATTATTACCGTTGGCACCTAGCCCATGATCCGACCGATTATTATGATGGCAACACCCCTACCGCCTGCGACCCAACATGCGGTCCTTACGTACATACTTACTCAGATCCAAATAATGACATTGTCGGTGAGTTTATCTTAGAAATTACTCCCCCGACTTCAGGTTCAACTATTGTCACCATAAAATCAACTGGCCACATTCCAGAAGTTCCGGGCAGTGCCAGAAGCATCGCCGTTAGGTATGGTGCTCAATCGTGGGCCAAATTCGCGGTGGCCGTGAACAACGATGTGCGCTTTGGCGAAGGGACTGTGATTAACGGGCCGGTTCATTCAAACGGAGGAGTTAGATTTGACGGTGTAGCTAACAATGTAGTTACATCCGCTAAAGCCGACTATAACGACCCTGACCATTCTGGCGGGAATGAATTTGGTGTGCACACTCATGTTGACCCGACTGATCCTCTGCCGCCAGCTAGCGTGCCCGTACGGGCGGATGTTTTTGCTGGTGGCCGCGAATTTCCAGTCGCCCCGGTAGATTTTAACGGGATTACTTTAGATTTAGCCGTGCTTGAAGACGTGGCGGGCTTAGTTATTAGCAAATCAAATCAACAAGGCTGGCACGTCCAATTTTTAGGTAATGGCCAAATTCAATATCGCAAAGTCAAAACCACTACCTCATGTTATTCCTCAAGTCAATTCGGTTGGGAGGGCACGGGTTTGATTACAAGCTATGTGGGTAATTGGACGACCGCTTCAATCCCATCTAACGGAGTAATTTTTGTAAAAGATAATGTTTGGGTCGACGGGACTATCAACGCACAAAGCGTAACATTAGTTGCCGCTGAGGATCCGCTCGCCTCCGGCGATGCTAACATTTGGATTAATAATGATTTAACCTATACTAATTATGACGGATCCGATATAATAGGATTAATTGCCCAAAACGACATCAGCGTTGGGCTCTATAGCGAAGATGACCTAAGGATTGATGGCGCTTTAATTGCCCAGAAAGGAAAAATTGGGCGCAAATACTACGCTTCCTCGTGCAGCTCCTCGGATTATATTCGCGACACCATTACTACATTTGGTTCTTTAGTAAGCTACGAACGTTACGGCTTTGCTTGGGACTGTGGTTATCATTGTTCAGGCTATATTAACCGCAACTTACAATTCGATAACAATTTAATTTATAACCCCCCGCCTTCTTTCCCGACGACCGGTGATTTTGAATTTATTTCTTGGGAAGAAGTATTGCCTGGTGAAAGTTATTAAGTTATGCCAATCAAGCCCGCTGTTATAGGTTTAGATATCTCAGATACCGCCATTCGTTTAGCGGTAATTGAGCGTGCCGGCAAAAAAGCGATCCTTAAATCATATAACGATAAAAAACTTTCGGCCGGTGAAATTGTTAATGGTGAGATTAAAGATGCTAAAAAGGCGGTCGCCGCGATTAAAGATTTAGTTAGCGGGGCCAAGGGCAGCAAAATAAAAACAGATCGGATCGTGAGCGTTTTGCCTGAACCAAAAACTTACGTAAAAGTTATTACCGTTCCCCAAACCGACAAAGATAATATGGACGAGACTATTCGAAGCGAAATGGTTAACCATATTCCATACTCCATTGAGGAAGTGTACTACGACTGGCAGTTAGTCCATGGCGGCAAACAAGAAAAAAAAATAGAAGTATTGATTGGCGTAGCTCCAAAAAAAATTGTCGATGATTACACTAAGTTAATCGAAGACGCCAATTTGATCCCGCTTGCCTTAGAGGTCGAGGCCGCCGCTCTCACCCGTGGCATATTTTTTCAATCCCAAGCTGAACAAACGCCAAGCATTGTCATTGACTTTGGTGCCAGTCGTACGGGATTATTTGTCTATGATGAATCATTGGTGCAATTGACGATTAGCTTACCGATATCGGGAGACGCGATTACCAAAACTATCGCGGACACTTTAAAAATCGATAGTACCAAAGCTGAAGAGGCAAAAATTGTGTGTGGCCTGGATGAAAAAAAATGTAAAGGCGCTCTTCGTAAAGTGCTACATGACAACATTGAACTTTTAGCCGCAAAAATTAAAGACGCCCAGGACTTTTACGCCAACAACTACGACCACGCCCACGCTATCAGTCAAGTTATATTAACCGGTGGCGGCTCCAATTTTTTAAACATTGACAACGTGTTGAAAGAAAAATTAAATATCAACGTAAAAATTGCCGCCCTGAAAGATAATATTGTTGTCCCAAAAGCCTTGCCCGAACATAAAATTCAATCGTTTAATACGGCCATTGGCCTATCGCTAAGAGGCAACGCATAATATGATTACATTAAATTTGTTATCGCCAAACAAAAAACAAGAATTAAAAATATTGTACTATTTTGTATTCATCAAAAATATTATTTTTGCTTTCCTCATCTTTGTTATTGCCTTAAGTATTTTAGTGCTTTTAGCCAGAGCCATTTTAGAGAATGCCTATTATGGTGAAATTGAGAACAACACCTTAGTGTCTACCCACAGTAATAAATTTAGCCAAGAAATAAAAACCATCAACGCAGAATTAACTAAAATTGCCTCGATCCAAAAGGATTACGTTCCGGTTAGTCAATTTTTAATTGAAATTATAAATTCTATGCCATTAAGTATCCGGCTAGAGGCTTTACAAATTGATGTCGAGAACAAAGAAATTACTCTTCGCGGGTTTGCGCCCACACGCGAGGATTTGAAAAACTTAGTCAGCGGACTAAACGATTTGGGTTATTTTGAGACAGTGGAAGAGCCGTTTAGCGCTAATTTTCAGAAAAATAACATTGATTTTAATTTGGATATTATTATCAAAATTTTTCCTGAATCACAAATATGAACGTTAAGCAGAAATTTTATTTAACAATTGCTTTCTTTATGCTTTTTACCGTGGGCGTGGTATTTTTTATTTTACTTCCAACAGCCCAAGAAGTTATGCATTTAAGTAATTTAATTAATGATGAACGGGCTGAGCTAGAACGCAAATACCAAGCCGGCCAAAGGCTTAACGAAACTGTTCGGGCGCTGGAAGAAATTCGCGAACAAAAAATTATTTTGGATTCTGTATTTATTGCTAGCGGCGCCGAGGCTGAATTTAGCTCTGAGCTTGAACGCATCGCCGACCAGCACAGAATAATTCAAACGCTCCAAGCTGAACCCCCGGCCAATAACCAATTTAGATTAACCCAAGTGCTAGAGGGAAATTACTACAATATGTTAAATTACCTAGTTGCCTTGGAGTCTTTAAGTGTTTATATGAACGCTAAACAAGTTAATCTAACAATTGCTAACGTTAGCGATGCAAATGTTGTCAAGGCGTTGCTTAGGACTGAATCATTTATCTTACCGAAATGAAAAAAATGAATTTAAAAATTAGTTTTAAATTTCGTATTAGCCGTAAGCTGATAATTTATCTACTGGTTTTAATTATGGCTTCAATCTTTACATACTTTAGTTATTTTATGTATAAAAATTTCTGGCAAGTGCTAACTTACTCTCAAGAAATCATAGCTCTACGGCCAGAAGTTGTGTCGGAAAGACTTAGACAAAAAGATTTTGAGGAGATTATCAACTCAATTAATAAAAAAACTGAAGCGCCGGCTTCAATTTCCACTTCGACTCCTAACCTGTTTATTATTGCACCGTCTGAGGTGCGTTCGCCGCAAGTCAGCTTTTAACTAAATTACGGAAAAAGCTGCTTGCCCTCTTCGCTCTCAACAATAATCGCCTTAGTTGGGCAAGATTTAGCGGCTAACATTAATGTTTCTTGGTCCGTGGTTTTTAGCTCTTTAACCACGGCGATATTTTGGTCGTCCAATTCAAAGGCGTCAGGGGCGATAGCGACGCAGCTAGCGGCGCCAATGCATAAATCGCGAACCACCTTGACCTTGCCAATTTTTGATGTATCACTAGCCATAAACAAATTATACTTTCCTCCCTCAGGAGTGTCAAACTAAGGCTTGTCCACAATGACGACAACTTTTTGGCCCTGCAATATTTGTGAAGCTGACACCTTGCCTTGGTCATTTTCTAAATGCCTGGGCCAATCATGAATTGCGTTAATTAACGTTTGGTATTTGTAGCGGTAACCTTCGCCGCGCTTAGTGCCGGGATCATTAGTAATAAAGTGAGTTTGATCATATCCGCGAATGACTAACATATGATAAATTGGCCCCGCGCCTGAAAAGTACGGATTGCCAAGTTCCCTGCCGGCGGCTGGCACTATTATAAGCTTACCTTGAGTTAAATAATTCTTTAAGGATATGGCGTCAATATTGGGGGTTACCTCGGCTTTTAAGTTAAAATAATTTTCTAAAATATGCTTCACCTCATCAGCTGTTAAATCAACACCGTAGCCGTTTTGCTCTTGCCACTTAACTTGGCTAATCAAGCTTTGCTCCATCAAATGCGCGCTTATGTCCTCACCCGCGAAATAAGCTTGGACCATTTTCATGGAAGCTTCCTCACAAGTTTCCTCATGAACTTCGTCCCAAACCGCGTATGGAGCTTGCGGCGCAAATGGCACAGGGTAGCTAACTGAGGCCAATGGCTTGCCTGGAGCTGCCTTAGTCGTACCTTCACTATTAGGATTAACAACTCCAACGGCTGGTTTTTCGTTAGGGCTGTCGGGAATAGTTACTTCCCGGCTTGCATCATCTTTAACATTTACAGTTTGATCACTTTCAATAACGGGTAAATTTGTGTCGTAATTAGTATTTGCCGGGCTGTCTTTTTGATGAATTAAGATATTTGGCGCCTTTTGTGTACAACCCGCTAAAATAAAAATAACCAAAAGAGGGAAAAATTTAACCATAGCGATCAATGTTTTCGCCCTTACCGGGCTCTTGAGCGAGGTTATTGTCTAACTTGGGTTCGCGATCTGCCCGGATATTTGTACGTCCTTTAAGACGGTTCTCTACCGTTTGGTCTTGAACCTGCTCTTGATGTTTACGTTCAGGTGAGGATTGCTGAAATTCATCGACTGGCTGTTTGTCTACTATTGGAGGCGAAAGATTATCCTTGCGTTTTGCTCGTCCAGGCCCCTTAGGCCCATCCAAGGAGTCTCTAAAAATATTCGGAAAATTAATTTTTTCTCCCATAAAATTATATTAATTATCGCTAATGACTATAACATTGAAATACGCGCCTTGACAAGCGAAGGGCCTTGGTGTATATTATTGGCACATTATTTTTTATTTTATATGGCACATAAGAAAGCAGGCGGTAGTACTCGCCTGGGGCGAGACTCACAATCAAAACGTTTAGGCGTAAAATTATTCGCCGGCCAAGAAGCTAAGGCGGGTAATATTTTAATACGCCAAAATGGCACGCCAGTCAGGGCTGGCTTAAATGTTCGCGAAGGCAAGGACAATACTTTATTTGCTGTGACTGATGGAATTGTTAAATTTTCATCTAAAAAAATAAAGAAATACACTGGCAAGCTAGAATCGGCTAAATTCATTAATATCATTCCAAAAAAATAACTCCCTTATTTGAAATTTAATTCCGGCACTAGCCGGTTTTTTTATTTTGACATAAGAAATCAAACGTGTTAGAAATTAATCTTAACGAGTGCGGCCACAGGCACAGCGCCTGATGAATCGCCTCGGCAAAATCTCGGGGTAGGCTCTAAAACAAAGGGAGGGGTGTCAGATGCACTTGCTAGCTATTCCTGCTGCGCTTGGCTGCTGGACGATAGTCTTCGGGGCTATATTCGTTACCGCGCTCGTGGTAACGGCTACCATCCCCGTCTGGGGTCCGGTAGCTTTTTGGACCAAACCAATTTTGTCCAGGCCCCAGCGAACCAAAACCACCGGCAGGCATCACTGTCTGCCGGTGGTAAAGTATTTTTATAAATGTTAATTTACAATTTTGTCGCCAAGCACACTTTAATAAATTCAACAAATAAAGGATGCGGGGCTAAGGGACGGGATTTGTATTCGGGGTGAAATTGAGTCCCGATAAAAAAAGGATGGTCGCTAATTTCAATCGCTTCAACCAATTGATTGTCCGGAGAAGTTCCGGCTATCACCAAACCTTTCTTTTCTAACCGAGATCTAAACTTATTATTTACTTCATAACGGTGGCGATGCCTTTCAGACACTCGGGTTTTATTGTAAATTTCTTGAATACGACTGCCCTTCTTTAATTTGCATGGCCAAGCGCCCAAGCGAATGGTTCCGCCATATTGTTTTTGTTTCAACAGTTCCTGCTGTTCGGGCATAATATGAATAACCGGGTAAGCGATTTTGGCATTAATTTCTTCAGAGTTAGCACCTTTCATCTTCGCTACGTTCCGAGCAAATTCAATGACCGCCATTTGCATGCCATAGCATAAGCCAAAATATGGTACCTTTTTTTCCCGGGCGTATTTAATCGCTTTAATCTTGCCTTCTGAGCCGCGCGAGCCCCAACCTTGTGGTATTATAATGCCATCTAAATCTTTCAACACTCCGGTCCCCTTCTTTTCAATTTCTTCAGCATCTAGCCACACTAAATTAGCTTTTACTTTATTATCAGCGGCGGCGTGTTTGACTGCTTCAATAACAGAAATATAAGAATCAGACAAGGTAAAATCTCCGGTCGCAAAATACTTACCGACTACGCCGATAGCAACTTCGGGTTTTTGAATGGCGGCGCGCCGGGCCATTGCCCGCCAATCTTCTAAATTCTTTTTTCTAGCTTTTAGCTTAAATTCATCAAGTAATTTTAGGCTGAGTTTTTCTTTTTCAAAATTAATCGGAATTTGATAAATACTATCCACATCCGGCGCGGAAATTACATGGTCAACAGGAATGCTACAAAAAATATGCAGCTTTTCTTTGCGTTTCTTATCTAGGGGTTGTTCAGCGCGGCATAAAAGAAAATCCGGCTGAATACCTGCCGAATTTAAAGTTCTCACGGCATATTGGGTTGGCTTGGTCTTCATCTCTCCAACGTTTAAAGGTATCGGCAAATAACTAACCATTACCACCTTGACCATATCCGGCGTTTCGTTTTTCATCATGCGGGCTGCTTCCAAAAATAAAATGTTTTGATACTCCCCTACCGTGCCGCCAATTTCAATAATTGTAAAATCCGCTTTGGCTTTGGCGCTGGCTTTTTTAATCCGGCGGATAACCTCTTGCGGGATATGCGGGACTACTTCCACGCATTGGCCATTGTAATCCAAGTTACGTTCTTTTTGAATAACGCTTTGATACACCCGTCCGGTGGTCATGTAATTATCACGCATTATATCAACATTTAAAAAACGCTCGTAATTACCAATATCTTGATCAGTTTCGTCACCATCTTCAGTTACAAAAACTTCTCCGTGCTCTGTCGGATTCATGGTGCCAGCGTCGACGTTAACGTACGGATCAATTTTTATCGCCGTCACGCTATACCCGCGGGCTTGAAGAATTTTACCAATGCTAGATGCCGCAACACCCTTGCCGACACCAGACATGACTCCCCCGACCACAAATATGTAACGATGAGTTTTAGTTTTCGCCATGGATAATGATAGTTACGCGCGCCTCAAGGCCGTGATTGAGTGAAACAGTAACTTCGTGCTCGCCAACTTCTTTTAACGGTTCATTAATAATCACATTATCTGCGGCAATGCTGTGCCCGTTTTTTTTAATCACGGCGGCTATTTTGGCCGGAGAAATGGCTGCGTATAATGTCCCATCTTCGTTAATTTTGGCGCTAATCTCAAAAGCCTTACCGTCTAAGTTGTTAGCCAGCTCTTCAGTTTTAATCAAATCAACTTCAGCGATTCTAGCTTCTTTTTTCTTTTTTCTTTCAACTTCTTGGACCGCTTGTGGGGTAGCCGGCGCGGCTAAGCCTTTGGGAATTAAAAAATTCCTGGCGTACCCATCAGACACCTCTTTGACATCGCCTCGCTTGCCCAAAGACCTTACTTGCTGTGTAAGAATAATTTTCATAAATTCAAAGCTAAACCATTCTTGAACTTTTATCATGTTAAAATTATAGCACCGCTTTTTGTGGATGGCAACTTGCTTACTATTAGCGCAGACTACCTCTTTTTTTGGCTTGGTCTACGGCAGCCGAAAGCAACTGCGTTAGCTCCTGCACCCGATTGCTAGAAATAAAATAATTTCGGCCCGTCGTCTCAATTCTAAGTCCGTCTTTGGAATGGGCAATGTAGCCAGTAGTTTTGTGACGGCCCAAGCGGATGCCATAGCCGCCAAAGTCACGAAAACGAAATTTTTGAGCCTTAATGGATGTGATGTCTTGCAAGGCTACTTTTTTTCTAAATATAGAAAATCCAAAACTAACAGACTCCTCCGTTAAAACAATACGCAAGGAATTAAAAGCCAACCCGATTAGGGCAATTATCGTAGCAAAAACTATTAAAAAAGTTCGGCCCTGATTGCCATTAAATTCCCCGCCTAAAAAGCTTGGATAAAAATAGGCTAACAGTGAGCCGGCCACAAGCAAAGTGAATAAGGCGGAAAAAATTCTATGGATAGGGACTTTTTCTTCAAAGATAACCGTTGCCATAGCTAAGCTTGGCGACCGAGGGCTTCGGCCATCTCTACTAACCGGTTAGCATACCCCCACTCATTATCGTACCAGGCAAAGACTTTAACTAAATTGCCGCCGGCAACTTGCGTCAATTCAAGATCAACAATCGCCGAATGCGGATTGCCCACTATATCAGAACTCACAATTGGTTTATTCGTAATTTCCAAAATATTTTTATAAAGCGGATTATTAACAGCCTTTTTAAACTCATCGTTGATTTGTTTCACCGTCACCTTTTTACGTTTAAGTAAAAGTGTAATATCTGAAATTGAACCAACTGGTACCGGCACTCTAATCGCTGTGCCGTCAAACAAACCTTTAAGCTCTGGTATGACGTGCGTGGTGGCAATTGCCGCTCCTGTCGTTGTGGGTATTATATTCACTGCCGCCGCCCTGGCGCGGCGCAAATCTTTATGCGGCGCGTCGACCAAACGCTGATCCGAGGTATACCCGTGAATTGTTGTCATTAAAGCCTTTTCAACGCCAAAACGTGAATGCAAAACTTGCACTACCGGCGAGATACAGTTAGTAGTACAAGATGCGTTATTAACAATATCTGACTGGCCAAGATTTTTTTTAGTCTCTTGCGTGCCAAAAACTAAAGTCTGAGTACCGCCGCTTTTAGCCGGAGCTGACAGTAAAACCTTTTTGGCACCGGCTTGTAAATGTTTTTTTAAATCTTCCGCTTTTCGGAATACGCCAGTACTTTCAATCGCGACGTCAACTTTTAATTTTCCCCACGGCAATTTTTCAGGTTTACGAACTTCACTCACCGGAATTTTTTTCTTGCCTATCATCAATGAATCTTTTGTTGCTCGAACTGTTTCAGGAAATTCTCCGTAAACCGTATCGTATTGCAGTAAATGCGCCAAAGTTTTGTTGTCAACAATATCATTAATCCCAACTACCTCAAGATTTTTATTATTCAAGGCGGCCTTCAATGCCGCGCGGCCAATTCGGCCAAAGCCATTAATTGCAATACGTACTGACATATTAATTAAAAAATTTATTTATAAACATCCTATAGTATAACACATCATGCAATCAATATACAGACTGAGTGGCCGACATGCTCGCAATGAACATGCCTGCCGTGACGGAAAATTGACGCCTCGCTACTGACGCGTAGGCTTATTTTTCTTCCGCTTAGCGCGCCGCGCGCGCCTACGCGCATCTTTGCGTGCGCGTCGCCTCTCAGATCTTCCGTTCCTATGGTTCCGAGCCATGGACCCTCCTTCCATTACAAACCATGGCACCTCTTAAGAATAAAATTTAAATTACCTATCTATAAAAGTCAACCAAAAAAAGAGGCACAAGTGCCTCTTAACTTATTAATTGAAAAATTTACTTTTGAAACCTCGCAAAACGTCTGACTTCTATTTTCTCTCCCAACGCGCCGATTTTTTGTTCAATCAGCTGGGCAATGGTCATTGAATCATCCTTGATAAAAGGCTGATTTAATAAACACACTTCCTCATAATACTTATCAATTTTTCCGGGCATTATTTTTGCAATCATCTCATCGGTTTTCCCGTCTTCTTTAAGCTGTTCGGCTATAATTTCTTTTTCTTTGGTTAAAACTTCTGCGGGCACATCTTCAGCCTTAACATAAAGTGGGTCAGCGGCGGCGATGTGCATAGCGATATCATTTACCAGCTGCTTAAACTCATCGTTGCGGGCGACAAAATCAGTTTCTGAGCTGACATCAACTAACACGCCGACTTTACCGTTGGTGTGAATGTAACTTGCCACCAAACCTTCGGTGGCTTCGCGGCTCGCCTTTTTGGATGCTTTAACTGCGCTTTTAACTCTCAAAATTTCTAGCGCTTTTTGAGTATCGCCTTGAGCTTCTTCCAGGGCCGACTTAACATCGGCCACGCCAACGCCGGTTTGTTCTCTGAGTTGTTTGATAGTTGATGTGTCAATTGCCATAAAAAACTTTATTTTATTTCGCCGGAACTTTTTTTTCAGCCGGCTTACTTTTTTTAGGGGTGGCTTTTTCTTGTCTGGCGGCCGAAGAATTTGCTTTTTCTTTTAACTTAGCTTCTTCAACTTTTTTATCTTCAATGGACTTCTTAGCTAAATATTTTTGCCTTCCGGCTTCCACCGCCTGGGAAATTAATCCGGTAATTAACTCAATTGCCTTCACGGCATCGTCATTCGCCGGAATGGGATAGGCAACTTTATCCGGGTTGGTGTTCGTGTCAGTAATTGCCACTACCGGAATTTTTTTCTTGGTTGCTTCAAGCAGCGCTGTTTTTTCTTCTTTCAAGCCGCAAATATAAAGCGCATCGGGCAATTTCTTCATATCCTTGATGCCGCCGACTGCTACGCCGAGCTTTTCAATTTCTCGCGTGATGTCTAACTGTTCGCGTTTAGTGTACTTGCCTAATTCGCCGGACTTCTTTTGGTCAACCATTTTGTTATACTTTTGTAAAAGTTTACTGATGGTGTCAAAGTTCGTAACCGTACCGCCAAGCCAGCGTTCGGTCACATAGGGCATGCCGCACGCCTCGGCATGTTTTTTAATTATGTCTTTAGCTTGTTTTTTGGCGCCGACAAATAATATCATACCACCTTGGGCTGCAACATTTTCCAAGTAATCCATCGCCTCTTTAAGTTTGGTCTGGGTCATTTCAACGTTGATAATATGCACACCGCTTTTGACGCCAAAAATAAAGGGCGACATTTTAGGATGCCGCTTGGCTGGCCGGTGGCCAAAATGCGCGCCGGCTTTTAATAAATCAATTAAGCTTGGGATATCTGGCATAGGTAATTCCTTTAGTCCTCTACTCTCAAATGCACTCGACCAGCCTTCGCCTAAGCTTCGGCATGGCAAGCAAGGAATTGTTGAGCGAGAGTATGTGTTTTTGGATTAATTAAATTTGGTGTCAAGAGAATAGCATGGATATATAAATATGTCAAGGAATTCTCTACGCCCCTCAAAGGCATTGACAAAAATAGTACTACTTGATACACTTTTGGACATTATGAAAAAAGGCATTCACCCAACCTATCACTCAGACGCTAAGATCATTTGTTCGTGCGGTAATGTGATTGAGGTTGGCTCAACCCTTAAAGAAATGCACGTGGAAATTTGTTCTAATTGCCATCCTTTTTACACTGGCAAGCAAAAAATCATTGATACGGCCCGCCGGGTTGAAAAATTCTCTGCTCGTCAATCGAAAAAGACCTCTGCGAAAACTATAAGCAAGCGCGCAAAACGTAAAGCCAAAGATGTTGCTAAAGCTAAACGAGGCTCAAGGGTGAAAAAAGAAAAAGCACCGGCCAAAGAAAAATAACGGAAATAATTTAAAATCCCGCTATTGTTATCGGGATTTTTTGTTTGTATAATTACAAAATGCCACAAAATTTTCAAAATATATTAAACAGATTTAACCAGTTAGAGCAGGATTTAGCCAATCCTAATATAAGCAGCAATCCAAGCAAACTGAAAAACGTATCTCAGGAATATCAAAAGCTAAAGCCAGCAGTTGATGTTATTAATGAACTTCAACAAAATGAGGACAAATTGGCTGAAGCCAAAGACACGTTAAGCTCCGAGGATGAGACTTTAAAAACTTTGGCCGAAGAGGAAATTAATACTCTCATTGGGCAACGTGAAGGCTTGCTTCAAAAATTAGACGAGCTGCTAAAACCTGAAGATCCGATGGCTAACAAAGATATTATTATGGAGATTCGAGCCGGTACTGGCGGCGATGAAGCGGCTTTGTTCGCGGCTGATTTATACCGGATGTATTCGCGCTACGCAGAGCAACGGGGTTGGAAAGTCGGCGTGATTTCAAGTAGCCGGAATGAAATTGGCGGCTTTAAAGAAATAATATTTGAAATTAAAGGCGAGCAAGTTTATCAATGTCTACATTTGGAAAGCGGTACGCACAGAGTCCAGCGTGTGCCCGAAACAGAAAAAAGCGGCCGAGTACATACATCAGCTGCGACCGTCGCCGTATTGCCGGAAGTTGACGATGTTGATATTGATATTAAGCCAGAAGATTTAAAAATTGACGTCTACCGATCTGGCGGTAAAGGCGGACAAAGCGTTAACACCACCGACTCTGCTGTTCGCATTACACACTTACCGACTGGCACTGTAGTTGCCTGCCAAGATGAACGCTCACAGGCCCAAAATAAACTTAAAGCCATGCAGGTATTGCGAGCTCGATTATACGATGCGCAATTACAAAGTCAGCAGCAAAAACGTGCGGCGGATAGAAAAAAACAAATTGGTTCAGGTGACCGTTCTGAAAAAATTCGAACCTACAACTACCCGCAAGATAGAATTACCGACCATCGCATTAAACACAGTTGGAATAATATCGTTACTATCCTTGACGGCAATTTGCAGCCAATAGTTGATGCTTTACATGAGGCTGAGACAAAATTATGACAATAAATAACTTATTGCAAGATGGCTCAATAAAACTTAAGCGCGCAAATATTCAAACAGCCGCTTTAGATGCTGAAATTTTACTCGCTCACGTCTTAAACTCAACTCGTTCAAAAATTCTGAGTCAGCCTAAATCAGTAATGCACAAAAAACAAATAGATAAATTTAATGCGTTGATCAAAGTCAGGTCTAAATTTGTACCAGTGGCATATTTGACTAAACAACGAGAGTTTTATGGACTCAACTTTTACGTTAATGAAAATGTGCTTGTGCCGCGGCCGGCGACCGAGCTTATGATTGAAAATGTTTTATCCTTGGTTAGGCCAAATCAAACAGTAACTATCGCTGATGTTGGCACCGGTTCTGGCTGCATCGCGGTCACCTTGGCCCACCACTTACCAAAAGCAACCATCTTGGCGACTGATATTTCAAAAAAGGCTTTAGTCGTGGCGCAAAAAAACGCTCAGGCTTTGGCAAAGAATAAAAAAGTGTCTTTCTGGCAAGGTAATTTGCTTGAACCTATTAAAGTTAAAAAAATAGATATTATAATCGCCAATTTACCTTACCTCAAACCGACCGATTTGGGTGAACCAACTATCCAAGCTGAGCCCAAATTAGCCCTTTGGGGTGGAGATGACGGCCTGCAGACGATTAAATGCTTAATAAATCAAACCGCATCATTGCCTGCTAAACCAAGCTATGTCATGTTAGAATTTAATCATGGGCAAGCCGGCGGTTTGAGTGAATACATCGAACGTATATTAGACCCAAGCGAATTGAGCGTATATAAAGATAATGACGGGCTTGACCGAACGGCGGTAATAAAACTCTAAATCTCTCACTGCGTTGCGCTTACTCGGAGTATAAAAAATTTATTGTCTGAACTTGTCGAGAGCTTACTAAAAAATCCCCGTTTAAAACGGGGATTTTAAATAAACAATTAACGTTATTCGTTCTTGCCGCCTTCGCCCTTATCTTTGGCTTCAGATTTAGTTTCGCCTTCCCCAGTTTCATCTTTCTTTTCACCTTCAGCAGCCTCGCCTTCAGCAACTTCGCCTTCTTCCCCCACGGCCACAACCGGCGCTTCTACTTTTTCAACTTTGGGCTCTGTGACGATCGTAACAGAGTCTTCGGGATCAGCTTGAATCTTGACCGTGCCAGGCACCGGTAAATCCTTTACCCGAATGCTATCGTTCAATTCTTTAAGGCCACTAACGTCAACTTTAATTTCATGGATCAAGTCTCCAGGCAAACACTTAATTGAAACCTCAGTTAAAATTGTTTCTAAAATCCCGCCTAAAGCTTTCACCGCTGGCGCCTCGCCAGTCAAAACAATCGGCACTTCGGCCACAACCTCTTCGTTCATATTAACTTTATATAAATCCGCGTGCACAACCTCTTCAGTTACAGGGTCAAATTGAACATCATGGATCAGCACGTTAAGCGGTTCTTCTGCGTCTACTATCAAATCTATTAAGGTGCTTGCCCCGGCGTCGGCATAAACTTTGTGGAAAGCGCTGCGATCCACTATCAAATTTTGATTGTCTACTTTATGACCATACAAAACAACCGGGATTTTACCCTGGTTTCTTATATTTTTATTCTGTTTGCCGGTAACCTCGCGCGGCTCCGCTTTAATAGAAAGCTTTTCCATTGATTATAATTTATCTAATTCTAATTGATTCGCTGCCACCGCGTCATGCATTTCAATCACATCATCCACGGACACTGAATCAGATGATTTAAATTTTAATACGTCTTCTCCGTTTAAATCGGTCACTAAACCTACCGAACTAACACCTAAGCTGTTGGTCATGACTAGCACTATGATAGACGAATGGCATTTGTTGCATTTGATATACACCAGATGCGCACCGTCTTGCTCCTCAAGAACTTGAGCTTTAATCGGGTTGTATTTAGTGTTACACACTGGACAAACCGATATTACCTTCAAGCTCTCTTCGGAAAAATTAGGAAATTGAGGGATCATACAATAGGTTTATCCTATTAAATATAG
>PEZZ01000002.1:6531-14521 GCA_002773845.1 Candidatus Buchananbacteria bacterium CG10_big_fil_rev_8_21_14_0_10_42_9 | reverse complement strand
GGGTCAAGCAAATTAAATCTTATATTTGACGCTACGGATAAAAACGCTTTCGGCAAGACCGATAAAAACAAGGCTAACAATCAAAAAACTGCCTCCGGCGCTCACAAACGGCAAGGGGATGCCAGTCACTGGTAACAGGCCCAAATTCATGCCAATGTTTATAAAAAACTGGCTAAAAAAGATTATCAATATGCCAAAAACCACTAGCGAATAATAATCATTGTTAGTTTTAGTCGCAATAATATAAAGCCTCAAAAATATTACCCCAAAACAAAGTACTACTAGCCCCGTCCCCAGCAGTCCCAATTCTTCCGCGATTACCGCAAAGATAAAATCCGTTTGCGCGGCTGGTAAAAATTTAAGTTGAGTTTGAGTGCCAAAACCAACTCCGCGCCCCAAAAGTCCGCCGGCGCCAATAGCAATCTTGGCTTGCCTGACATTATAACCCGCGCCATACACATCAACCGTCGGATTTGCAAAAGTAAAAACTCTTTGGCGTTGAATATCGTTTAAAGCAAAAGTCCAAACTAAAGCACCACCGACTACCAAGCAGGCTAAAACTACCAGGAAATGCCACCGCCCCATACCAACTATAAGCCAAAGAATCCACCAAAGCAAAAAAATAATTACTGCCGAACCGAAATCTGGCTGCAGGGCGACTAGCAAAAATAAAATAAATGCTCCCGCGCCGCTAAGCGCAATTAATTGCAAGTTGGAATATTTGTTCATACCTCGAGTGATTAAATGGGCCAGCCAAAAAACTAAAATTAATTTTGCTATTTCAACCGGCTGAAAAGTTAAACCAAAAATATCGTACCAGCCGGTAGTACCGCCGCGCGTAACTCCAAAGAATAGAACTCCCAAAAGCAATATTACCGCCGCGGCATATAAATACATACTATATTGCTCAACCCAATCAAAGCCGATAAAAACCGTGACCAGCATCGCCAACACGCCCAAAGCAATAAATATTAACTGTTTTTGGAAGAACACCATATGAGTTTGCGGCTGACTTAACGCCACACTAAAAATAGATACCCCGCTTAAGGTAAGTAAAATAAAAATACTACCAAGCAAATACCAGTCTAAAAATCTTAATTGCCAAAATATTTTTCTTAACATTTTTTCTTTTGTCATCCACGGGCAAGGCCCGGGGATCCATGTTTAATTAGCACCTTAGATCCCAGCCTTCGCGGGGATGAGTTACTGCCAAAATGTTTTAGCATACTGCCAAAATTGCTCATCGCCATGCTTGATCTTTAGCCAGTACCACCACTCCGCTCCCCAAAAATATGCCTGGTTAAAGCCGGCGCTTTCAGTATAGTCAACAATGCTTTTCAATTTATTTAAATCCATGGAGCTATATTGCTCGGCTAATGATGCTTCAGTGATTGATGGGCCGTTAATCCAAGGTTCGGCTTGTAGCTCCATAACTATTACATTACTCAATGCTGGATTATTTTGAATAACGTTACTGGCGCGGTAGCGATAAAAGGCAGGGGGGTAAATGTGTCCAAAATAACCAATTACCGGATTCCAAACAAAACGATACAAAGTAATGCCTAAAATATCAGCGTAAGAAGAAGATTTTCCCCAAAAACTAAGCTCCCCACTATCCGTGATAATTATAGGACGAGTTGGATCAACCGACTTAACAATATGAATTTCTTGACTTAATAAATCGGCGTCGGGCTTAGGGCATTCACCAAAAATACTCAAAAACGGCTCGTTTTCTACCTGCCAGGCGATCAAGTTATTGTAAAGCGAAAAGTGTTTGGCAGTTTGTTCTATAATTTTTAGTAGCCGCCGGTTAACCATATCTTGGCTCCTGAGGCGATCAGCCCACGGAGGTGTATGACATTCGGGCCAGCGAGGAACCCTGCGGCCGATAACCGGAATCACGCCCACTCCTCTTTGGCCGGCTTGTTCAAACATCCAATCATAATCTTTAAAATAAAATTCATCAATGCGGGGCTCAATATCCGGCCAATAAATAGGAATACGAATTTTATCAACTTTTAAATCGTCTAAAATAGCTAGATACGCTTCTTGCCAATCTAAATTTAACTCTTCAGCGTAAAGCTTAGAAAAAGTGACGCCATAATCAACGCCGCCTGGTAAATAATAATCCTTGCTCCAAAATACAACGACAAAAATGATTATAACGCTAAGAAAAAAACCGATTAATATAAAAGCCCGAAACCGACTTTTAAAACCAAAAATTTTATTTTTAAAGTAATTTATCAAAAAATTCATCCGGTTGAACTTAAGGCTAATATAGCAACACCACTAACTAATATAATAATTGCAATGCTCTTTTGAATCAAAATTGAACGGGAAATTTTTTCTGATAACACCCGCGGTAACATAAGTGATATTAAAGTCGTTAAAACAAAAACAAACATATGTTGCAGCCCTTGCAATGCCCCGACTAAGCTCACTGGTCCAATACTAACCGCATAATTTACCATGACTACGCCAACGGCGCCAAAAGCCTGAGCGACAATAACCAACAATAGACCATGTTTTTGGTGATGGCCAGCTGGTTTTGGCTTGATCATTTGCCACACACCCTGCCTGATAGATCGGCTTAACAAGAAAAAACCAGCCGCTACTACTGACCCTATTCTAATCCACACAAACGGTGAGGCAAAACCATATTGATCAAACAAAAATTTACTGCCGGCTAAATTCAAAGCAAAGAAAAAAGCAGCCAAAAGCGAAAAGGCAAATATCTTGCGATTTACTTGCCAAGTTGATTTTTGGTATGAAATTAAAACAGCACCAAATAAAATTAGCAAAAAAGCTAAAAAAGAAATTGGCGCTAAAGTTTCACCGATTAAAACCCAAGCCATCAAAAGTATAAAAATTGGCTGAAAAGAAATTATAATTGGTACTACTCTTGACGCTTCTCCAAGTCGCATGGCTCGGTACAAATAAAAAATGGCAAAAACAAAGGCCACGCCATAAGCAAAAGACCAAGCCAATCCTGAAGGTGGCAAAACGAATAACTCACCGGGTAAAATTGGTGCGATGGCCAAAACCAGAACGCCTAAAAGTGAAACTAAAACCGTATAAACTGCCGGCCGATCAATTTTTTTGGTCAGTATGAATTTATCAACAACTGCCGCCGCAGCGAAAAAGAAATAAGCCAAAATCGCTGTAATTATCCAAGCGTGCATATTAAATTTCAAACGCCACGGCGTGGCCTAACAATTTTAAGAGGCGGTGCGGGATCATATTATTTTTAGCAATTTCACGGTAAACTTTAGCCGTATCCCTAAATTCACGTTCAAATGTTTTGTAATTTACTCCGATCAGGCCGAAGCGAGGATGAAAGCCTTCCTCCCATTCAAAATTGTCAATTAAAGACCAATAAAAATATCCGCGAATGTCCACGCCAGCATAAATGGCATGATATATTTCTTTTAAATGAGACACCAAATACCTTGATCGGCGGCTTTCGTCTCTTGTGGCAATGCCATTTTCGGTAATATAAATTGGCTTACGATATTTTTTAAATTCTAGTAAGGCGCTAAAAATGCCGGGAGGGTAAATTTCCCAACCCACATCAGACATTTCACGATGCTCGCGCCTGACGTCAACAAAAAATTGCCAGGTCTTCCAATGTGATTTTTCAAGCCGATAATGAAAGTAATAGTTCAACCCCAAATAGTCGTGATATTTTTTGGTCGCCCACAAAAATGAATGGTTCCAATTCCAGCTAATTAAACGAGAAACTATGATATCTATAACATTATATTTACGGTACAAAAAAACAGAGATTATATTTTTTGCTACCCCCACTTGACTTTTTCGTGATGGCCGGTCAAGAATTGAATGAATTATTTTATAAGCAGAAATATGCGACCGCCTTAGATTCTTCGCGACTCTAAACAAAGAACTCCAGCTACTTTCGCCCGGCGGCCAAACCCCCACCATATACCCTTGAGTCAAATAAACCAGCGGCTCGTTAAAAGTTACCCAACAGTCAACATATTCTCCAAATTCTTCGGCGCAAAATTTGACGTAGCGGCTAAACAAGTCAACCGATTGGGGCGCTTTAAATCCGCCCTGTCTAGCTAGCCACCGAGGCAAAGTAAAATGGTGCAAGGTTACCATTACGGTAATCCCTTTAGCTTTTAAACTTTTTAGTTGATCTAAATAATGATCGGCTGCTTTTTGGTCCCACTCCCCTTCTTTTGGTTCCAAGCGCGACCATTCTATGGAAAATCTGTAAGCATTATTGTGCATCCTGTTAATATAGCTATAATCCGTCTCATAAAGTTCATAATGATTTGAGGCGCGTCGAGATTTGTCATTGTTTTCAATATGGTTTGCGATTTGCTCCCATTCCCACCAGTCATTGTAAATGTTATTGCCTTCGATTTGATGGGCCGCCGTGGCCGTCCCCCACAAAAAATTTGGCGGAAAGCGTAAGTTGCCGTGCGGCGGAAGTTGGCGAACAACTGAATTTTGACCGCTGGTTAAAGTGTGACGGGTAAATTCTTTTTCTCTCATCTAAATAACGTTACAAGCAATACAAATTAAACTCACAAAAACAAACAACAAATAAAGCGCCAATAGCACCCCGCCTTCATTACGGCTAAACCTCTTACCTGAAACATAAAAGAAAACCACTAAAGATAGCAGCGCGATCATGAAAGAAGCAAAAACCAAGTGCTCAACATCAAAAATAATTTTCAGCGGGCGAAAAAAAGCCAAAAATCCGATAATCAAAACATTGCTCATAGTACTGCCAAAAATATTGCCCAGCGACAAACGGCCAACATGCCGCTTCCAAGATCTAAAAGCTACGATAACCTCAGGTAAATTAGTCCCCACGGAAAATATGACTAGCCCAAAAAAGAAACGCGTAAAATTAACATATTGCAACATATATTCCGCCAGCCGCAGGACGGCAAAAGAAATTATGACTACTAATATTAAACCAATGACTGCGTAAATTAAGTTTTTGAAAGTGAAAGGGACGGTTGACTGACTGCGGCTTTTAGCTTCGCGATTTAAAAAATAAAGATACGCCACCAAGGCTAAATAACCAGCAATCAAAATCATGCCATCGGCTGCGCTTAACATTCCGTCCGCGCCTAAAATAAATGGGCTAAATAAATAAATATTTAACGGTACAATTCTCCCCCATTCGCCCGATGTTTCCACCTTACGATTAAAAATTATACTTAGCGCCAAGACCAGCCCGTAAAGCACCATGATACCGCCAATTAAATTACCTAACGCTAATTGCTCGGTATGCTCAAAAATGGAGTTAACTGTTACCGCAACTTCTGGCAAGCTAGTTAAAAATCCAGTCAGCAAACCGACAAAAATCAATTTTAAATGCAAGCGTTCTCCGGCGATTCTGGCATTGTAAATAACTAAATCAGCTGCCTTACCCAAGGCATAAAATAAAACAATCAAAATAATGAAGGCCGCTAAAATTGTCATAAGTGTTTTAATTATAACACAAAACAGTCCCGCTTAGCGGGACTGTTTAAAGTGAAAATAAATTAACCTTGAGGTTGGTTTCCGCCAGCTCCAGGGGTAGGCATGCTGCCTGTCGCCGGCTTGGCTCCCTCTTTGCACTTAGCGCAATTAGCCTTGTGTGTGACTAATTCGTAAACAGCTGATAGGCCAACCAAAACGTAAATTACTCTGGATACAACGGCGTCCATACCGCCGAACAATTCGCCGACATCCCAACCGACAGCACCGACCAACAGCCAATTCAAACCGCCGATCACTAGCAGCAAAAAGGTTACCATATGGACTCCTTTATTGTGTCCTCCCATACACTCACCCCCTTTCGGTCTCTTGTTCAGTTATTAACATGTGTATTTATTAGTATAGCATGAATTTTGATTTAATTTTTTCACAACCAATATAGTATAAAAAAATTAAAACTACTGCCCAAAAGCAGTAGTTTTAGTAGCCGGCCTTAAACTCTATTCGTCGGCTAAAGTTTTTCTAACTTGTTCTACTAATTCGGACGTATCTTCATGACCATGCTCATTAACGGCGTGGCGCACAGCCACTGTTAAAACCTCGTCTTCGGTGCCTGAAATTGCTAAACTGCAATTTTTTTCACTAGGAAATTTTCGGCAATCTGCGACTTTTCTGTTGCTCATAATTTTGTTTTGTTTATTAATACAGTTGAGACCTTTATAAAATGCATTGTAGCACAATCACTCCATGTCCTTCAAAAGTAACTTTTCCGTTTTTAATTGCTTGAACTTGGGAGGAAGTTTTTTATAAGGATGCGGCATGGTGTTAATAAAAATAACTTTGGTAATATTTTTATCTTTTTGTAAAATTTCAAAGGCTGGGCCGGTTGGTAAAATATGCGTTACCGCACAATAAATTCCTCTCGCCCCCAAAGCTTTTAACGCCGCGGCGGTTTTACATAATGTACCTCCTGATTGAACCATGTCGTCCGCTAAAATCACATTCATATTTTTCACTTCTCCTGATACATCAGTAACAATTGCTCGATCGCGGCCAGGGCGTGATTTGGAGACTTTTACAATTTTTTTTATGCCAAGCGCTGAAGCATATTTTTCGGCACGTTTGATACTGCCTTTATCGGTAGCTGCGATAGTAAAATTTTTTATTTTAGTTTTTTCCAGTTCTTTGATCAATAAAGGAACAGCGCTGATTCCCTGATATTTAATCTTAAATAATTTTGGCACGCGATGCCCGTGCATATCAACCACAATCACTTTTGTCGCTCCAGCCGCTTCAATTGTCTGAACAATTAGCTTGGACGAAAAAGTTGTACCGGCCGGGTGAACGCGGTCGGCTTTAGCATAACCGAAATACGGGATAATAACATTTACTTTTTTAGCGCCATTAACTTTTAAAGTGTGAATTAAAATTAAAAGCTCCAATAGGTTATCACCGGGTGGATAAGTCGCCCCGATGACGTACGCTTCCCTGCCCTTAACCCTTTCTTTTAAGGCTATGGCTATCTCTTGGTCGGCAAAACGTGTCACTTCGGCTTTAGCTAATCTAAATTTTTTACTTCTAGCTAGCGACTTAGCCAAATTTACGCTGGCATTGGTTGAAAAAATTAATTTGGGCATAAAAACATTATAACACAGCACGTATTATGGTTGACATTTTATGCGTAGCTTGTTATTAGTTATGAGCACCCGGCCCTATCGTCTAACGGCTAGGATCCCAGCACCAAAGCGAAGCTTGGTCCGGGACGCGCGCCAGGTTTTTGTCGCGTATTAAATTTTGATACAATATTTTTTATGCCGCTATCGTCTAATGGTTAGGACGTCAGGTTCTCATCCTGGAAATCGGGGTTCGATTCCCCGTAGCGGTACTAGCAAAATTTTAGTGCGCAGGCCGATCCTGCCTGCCCGTCCGAAGCGTTAGCGTAGGCGGAGAAGCCCCTATGGGTAGGAGCAAAGCGACGACTAAGATCCCCCCATGCCCGTCCGTAGCTTTTCACCCTTCCGAAGCTTCATGCGAAGGAGGGTAGCGAAGGTGGGTGGGGTCACAAATTACTATTCTAATTCCTCAAGTTGTTCGAGCAGCTTTTTTTGCTTACGAGATAATTTAGTTGGCACTTTAACCTTGATTTCAACTAAATGATTGCCGCGGCCATGGCCATTCAGATGCGGCACGCCCTTACCTTTAAGCACAAACACTTTGCCGCTTGGTGTACCGGACGGAATTTTTAAAGCAACGGGGCCATCAATTGTTTCAACTCCCACTTTCCCGCCAAGCGCAGCGGTAGCGTAACTTATGAGTTTAGTATTGATGATATTGTAACCATCTCGTTGGAACCCAATTTCTGGCAGCACTACCACATTAACATACAAATCCCCAGCCACTCCGCCCTGAATAGCCTCTCCCTCACCGCTTAACCTGATAGTTTGGCCGTTGTCAATGCCCGCCGGAATTTTTACTTTTAATTCTGTTTGCTTTTTGATCACACCTTGGCCATGGCATTGAGCACATTTTT
>PEZZ01000002.1:855-6514 GCA_002773845.1 Candidatus Buchananbacteria bacterium CG10_big_fil_rev_8_21_14_0_10_42_9 | reverse complement strand
TTACCGCGGCAGGCAGTACAAACTGAAGGCATCCGAATGCCAAACCCAACATTGCGATATTCTTGGCCGGAACCGCCGCAAGTTTTACACGTATCAATTTTACTGCCAGGTTCAGCTCCATTGCCTTTACATTTATCACATACTTGGTCGCGAGAAATTTTAATGGTTTTTTCAGCTCCAAAAACCGCATCTCGAAACGGAATATCTAAATCAATTTGCATATCACGCCCCTGACGAGCACGAGTACGCGCCCGGCCCCCGCCAAAAACTTCCCCAAATATATCGCCTAAATCAAATTCAAACCCTTGGCCACCGCCGCCAAAACCCTGAAAACCACTAAAGCCGCCAAAGCCCGGCCCGGCACCTTCAAAGGTTTGGCCAAACTGATCGTATTGTTGGCGCTTAGTGTCATCTGATAAAACCCGGTATGCCTCGTTGATCTCTTTAAACTTCGCCTCGTCGCCGCCGGCTTTATCCGGATGATATTGGTGCGCGAGCTTGCGGTATGCTTTTTTTAGTTCGTCTTTGGACACACCTTTGTCTACACCGAGTATTTTGTAATAATCTTTAGCCATTTTACCCAGTAGAAGAATTTCGAATATTCTTCATATAAAAATAATCTTTGAGTCTTATCTTTAACAAACGGCGACCCTGGGTTGTTTTTAAATATTTTTCTCTCCTGGTGGCATCTTTTCTACTCAAACATGCTTCGTAATAAATCAGCTCACACGGACGATTCTCTTTTGTTGATTTATTTCTACCTTGATTATGCTCTTTGATTCTATTCTTTAAATCAGAAGTAAAACCACTGTACAAAATTTTGTTCTTCTTGCTTTGAATTATATAGTTATAAAACATAATCATTTCGAAATTTCTCTACTGGGTTAATTTCTTACAAAAAGAAAAGTTAAGTATAAAAAGTACAGCACCAGCAAACTAATCCCTTCTACCCGGCTTATTTTTCTATCAGTGAAGCTAAAAAACATTAATATTCCAGACAAGGCAAACATTAAGCCGACATCAAATAACAATTTTGAACTATAGACAATGGGGGTGATTGAAGCGGCAGAGCCCAAAACAAACAAGGTGTTAAAGACATTACTGCCAACCACGTTACCGATGGCTAAATTTGGCTCCTTTTCTCTAACCGCCTTGATGGTGGTAACAAGTTCAGGCAATGAGGTCCCCAAAGAAAAAGCAAATAAACCAACAACTGCATCTGAAATTCCAAGCAGCCCAGCTAAATTAACGCCGCCGTGAACCACCAACTGCCCAGCCAAAGCCAAACCAATAACGCCGATTAAAAATGCGCCGATAGCGCGTAATGGTTTGCGATTTTTAGCGATATCGGCATATTCACCTTTCAACCGTCTTTCTTCAATAAAACTTTCGCCTGAGCGCAAAGCCTCATTAATTAAGTAATATAAAAAAATGCTAAAAAAGGCGATCAAAATTAATCCGTCTGAGCGAAAAAGGGTAAGCAACGCTTCACCGGAAAAAAATCCCCGCGTCACCATCAAAAACATCACTAGTGAAGCTAAAATTAAAAAAGGGATTTCACGGGAAATTACTTTTGAATCAACCGAAAGCGGTAAAATTATCGCTGCCACGCCCAAAATTAAAGCCACGTTTGAAATGTTACTCCCAATCACGTTACCAATAGCCGCGTTGCCAAAACCGCTAAATGACGAAAATACAGTGACAATCCATTCCGGCGCGCTTGTGCCAAAAGCCACTATCGTAAGCCCAATTATAATGCTTGGGATACCAAACGTCTTGGCCAAACTGCTACTGCCAGAAACTAACCAATCAGCGCTTTTAATCAATAAAATAAAGCCGCCTAAAAGTAATGATAAGTTTAATAGCATAAAACAGTATTATTGTAACACAGAATAAAGTCCCCTCGAGCATTGAGGGGACTTAGATTATTTACTCTCTTTGTTGCCGTCTTGGCCTTCTTCCTTTTTAACCTCCTCAAACTCCCCTTCGACCGGCCCGGCCTCGTCTTTGGCTTGATCTTCTGATTTATCCTTGGCTTGAGCTTGGGCGCCTTGTTGCTCTTGCTTATACATCGCTTCCCCTAATTTTTGAGCGGCCTGGGACAATTCTTCTGATGCTTTTTTAATCGCGTCTAAATCGTCTTTGTCTGTCACTTTTTTAAGCGCTTCTAGCTTCTCTTCAATCGCTTTTTTGTCGTCGGCGGATATTTTGTCTCCTGCATCTTTCAAAGCTTTTTCAGTAGTAAACACTAAAGTGTCAGCTAAATTCTTAGTTTCAACTAATTCTTTCTTCTTGGCATCCTCGCCAGCGTGCTCTTCGGCATCTTTTTTCATTTTCTCAATTTCATCTTTGGATAGACCGGAAGAGGCAGTAATAGTAATTTTTTGTTCCTTACTCGTACCTTTATCTTTGGCGGATACATTTAGTATGCCATTGGCGTCGATGTCAAAACTGACCTCAACTTGTGGCACGCCGCGGGGAGCTGGCGGAATACCGTCAAGAATAAACCGGCCAAGAGTTTTGTTATCAGCTGCCATTGGCCGTTCTCCCTGAAGTACATGCACTTCCACCGACGGTTGATTATCCGCCGCCGTAGAAAAAATTTGGCTTTTGCTCGCGGGGATAGTAGTATTACGTTCAATTAAAGGTGTAGCTACTCCTCCCAGTGTTTCAATCCCTAAAGTTAATGGTGTTACATCCAACAATAAAACATCCTTAACGTCTCCTTGCAATACTCCCGCTTGCACCGCCGCGCCAAGAGCCACGACTTCATCTGGATTAACGCTTAAGTTCGGCTTTTTGCCAAAAAACTTTTCAACTGTTTGGTTAACTAATGGCATGCGGGTCATTCCCCCGACCATGACTATTTCTTCAATGTCTTTGGCTTCCAACTTAGCGTCTTTAAGAGCTTGCTTCACTGGCGACATAGTTTTTTCAACTAAATCACCGACTAACTCTTCTAGCTTAGCCCGGGTCAATTTCAAGGTTAAGTGCTTGGGGCCGCTGGCGTCTGAGGTAATAAACGGTTGGTTAATTTCAGTTTCTTGAGCGGTCGATAATTCAATTTTAGCTTTTTCAGCCGCCTCTTTAATGCGTTGCAATGACAAATTATCTTTAGATAAATCAATTCCTGAATCTTTTTTAAACTCCTCAATAATCCAATCAATTATGCGGCCGTCAAAGTCATCGCCGCCTAAATGAGTGTCGCCGCTGGTTGATTTAACTTCCACGGTATCTTCTGAGACATCAAGTACTGAAACATCAAACGTACCGCCGCCAAGGTCATAAACCAAAATTTGCTGGCCCTTCTTTTTATCAAAACCATACGCTAAAGCCGCGGCGGTTGGCTCATTAATAATTCGTTTAACTTTCAATCCCGCGATTTCACCAGCGTCTTTAGTCGCTTGACGTTGCGAATCATCAAAGTAGGCCGGCACGGTAATTACCGCCTCATCAATTTTTTCGCCTAATTTTTCTTCAGCGTCAGCTTTAAGCTTTTGTAAAATCATAGCTGAAATTTCTTGAGGGGTATGTTCTTTATCGCCCATTTTCACTTTCACGCCTTCACCAGACTTTACAATCTTATACGGCATGGTTTTAACGTCTCTTTGGACCTCCTCGTCTTCCCAGCGTCGGCCTATCAAGCGCTTGATAGAAAAAAGGGTATTAGCCGGATTGGTAACGGCTTGACGCTTTGCTAATAACCCAGCTAAACGCTCATTTGTTTTTGATAATGCGACCATTGAAGGTGTAGTACGGTTACCTTCTTTGTTTTCAATAATTTTTGGCTGGCCGCCTTCCATCACCGCCATGGCGGAGTTGGTGGTGCCTAAATCTATACCTAATATTTTTCCCATAGTGTTTCTTATGCTTTAGTGTTATTTATTATTTGTTCCCGATTGTCATTGCCACGCTCCCCGAGTCAGACTCGGTTCGCTCGCAATGACACTGTGGTTATTTTTTATGTACCCCAACTTTTACTTTAGCGACTTGAATCACTTGGCCATGCATTTTATATCCTGGTTTTACTTCTTCTACTACCAAACCGTCATGCTGTTCGTCGGTAGCTACCTGTTCTACGGCCTCATGAACTTCTGGGTTAAATTTTTCTCCGACTGTTAAAATTTCATGCACGGCCGCGTTTTCCAAAATACTTTTCAACTGCTTTAGAATGTGACGAATGCCAATCACCCAATCCTCGGCTTCTTGGTGGTGCGGTATATGCCCCACCGCCATTTTAAAATTGTCATAAACGCTTAGAAGCTCTTCAATAATCTCACGTTGGGCAAATTTAATCGTTTGACTTTTCTCTTTAACAACTTGTTTTTGTAAATTTTGATAATCCGCCTGCGCCCGCTTCCAACCGTCTAAATACTCATTACACTTGGCTTCCAATTCCTGAACTTTATTTGGCTTTGGTTTAGCTTCAGTTTTTTTGCTCATAAATTAAAAACGATATAGAATTTGCCGAGCGTAATCCAGCAACGCCATGTTACGGGCATAATCCATACGCATTGGGCCAAGCATGCCAATTACCCGGTCATGATGCCTTAGCCCCCGGCCAAGCAGCAAGGTTAAATCACGGCTTAAGGGATTTTTTGATCCCAGCATAATTTGTAGCTGTTCATCTAACATACTATCAACTGACCGAACCATATCTTCAATATGGTCTAGCGCCTCGCTTAACTCAGAGACAGTTTCGTGTTCAAAAAATTCAGGCTGTGAAAAAACATTAGCAATGCCAGTGATATAAACATAATTGTCATCAAGTGCTAAAAAAACAGCGTTAGCCGAGCGGCTAGCCAAATACCGAGCCAACTCTTTTGGATTTTCAGCGTTGTCTAAATTAGTCGCTTCTGATTTAGTTACCGATTTAGGCGTTAAATTTTGAATATAATATTGGTAGCCTTTCTCGGTTGGCGCTCGGCCGGCCGATGTGTGCGGTTGGGCAATGTAGCCAGAATCTTCTAAATCCGCCATTGCGTTTCTAATTGTCGCCGGGGAAATATTAAATTTACCTGATTCGGCCAGGTACTTTGAACCAACAGGCTTGGCAGTCCGGATATATTCTTCAATAATGAGCTTTAAAATTTTAGCTGTTCGTTCGTTCATAAATGCTTAGCACTCTCAATCATAGAGTGCTAATTAGTATAATCATCTCTTATTTTTGTGTCAAGAGCATAATTGACACCACCCTTTTTTAGTGCTATTAATG
The DNA here is from genome assembly GCA_002773845.1 of Candidatus Buchananbacteria bacterium CG10_big_fil_rev_8_21_14_0_10_42_9. Taxonomy (NCBI): domain Bacteria; phylum Candidatus Buchananiibacteriota; species Candidatus Buchananbacteria bacterium CG10_big_fil_rev_8_21_14_0_10_42_9. The sequence continues at coordinate 1,299 of PEZZ01000002.1, read as the reverse complement.
ATAAGCTCAATTGTTGAGCAGCGTGGAGGGGCTAATCGCCTCTCAATGGGGGGTTACAATGCAAGGAAGGCTATTTCATCGTTCCGACGTTTTCTGGGGAGCCGTGATCTGGATCCTAGCTGGCATCACAGTAGTGGCATTCTGGGTCGCAGTGTGGAAAGCAGTCGGACTGCAGGCCTTAATTTTGGGCCTGCTTATGACGACAGGATTGTTCCTGTTTGAATTTTGGCAAGCGCCCAACTTGCCATGGCACCGCTAACCGCCAAACTCGGCAAAGGAGATGAGGCGCATGCTACCAAGGTCTAAGATTGACGGAGACTGGACGCTGTTCGGCCAAATCCGTCATGTCGTCCGGCACTGGATGGCCAAACTCCAAGTTTGGAACCTGTGCCGAAGAACGCGCCATGTGCGGCGCTAAACACACGGCACTCATGTGTCGTCAAC
>PEZZ01000002.1:0-815 GCA_002773845.1 Candidatus Buchananbacteria bacterium CG10_big_fil_rev_8_21_14_0_10_42_9 | reverse complement strand
CTCATTCTAAGACTTTTAAGCAGCCATAACAGGCTGTTTTTCAAATACTTTAGGTGGCATATTCAAAGCAGAGTGAATCCTGGTATGGTTGTACACCCAGATGTGGTGGTACATAGCAGCTACTAACTCTCCTAAGGTTGAAAAACGTTTAGGGTCACCTAGTTCAAGCTTGAATTTACCATAGAAACTTTCCTGGTAACCATTCTCCCAGGGACAGCCTGGCTTACTGCGTGAAATAACCACATTGAGGTTGGTTAACAAACCGGTAAACGATTGGGCATCATACTCCCTGCCATTATCTGAGTGAAAGATGTGTGGACGAGGATGGTGCAGCAGTGCGCCACAGATGGCTTGCATCGTTAAGACTAGCCCTTTCCTGGTAGCAACAGCCACGCCAACAACTTGCCTGGTGTACAGATCAAGTACAGTTGCCAAGTACACCTTGTGGTGCCAGGCAATTTCAGTAAAATCTGCTGCCCAGATATGGTGGGGGTAGCCTGGTGCTGTAGTGAGCAGCTGGTTTGGGTAGTATCTACTGGTTTGTGGTTTTCTCAAGCGTTTTTTAGCGGTTCGGCGGTAAGGCTTGATGCCAAACTTCCTCATTACCCGCTGGACTGCCTTACGGTTTCTGCCAAGGCTGGTAGCTACACGCCGGGAGCCGTAGCCGGGGTGTCCACGGAGTGTGCGTTCAATTTGTGTTTTTAACAGCCAGTCTTGATCTTCTTTCACTGAACGGTAGTACAGACTTGACCGAGCAACGCCTAACGTCTGAGCGAGGAGGGTCTTGTTGGTTGATCCCTCAGCCATTAACTCTT
>PEZZ01000001.1:2403-33444 GCA_002773845.1 Candidatus Buchananbacteria bacterium CG10_big_fil_rev_8_21_14_0_10_42_9 | reverse complement strand
TTCTTCTTTGGTTGATTTGGGCATAGTTTTTGACATATGCCCCCAGAGTAGCAAAAAGTGCAATATGTGTGTGCACATTACCCAAAAGGGTTGACAAACCTTTACTTTTTTGCTATTTTCCGCGCACCGTTTTGTTGGTAATGGTTTTCCACCGACGCCAAGCGTCGAAGGGAGTCTGTATGTTCGACTTAGAACGTTTTTTGGCCCCTGACGACACGCCCGATGAATTGGTCCGCTCGCTGTGCGAGCGCGACCCATTCAAGATCCTCGTCATCGGAGATGAGGCAGGGCTGATGACGGAAGTCATTGGCTGCATTCTGGACGAAAGCGTCCAGGTCCCGCCGAACATCGGGGCGTTCCTGCTTCAGCGACATGACTGCGGCCTGGACATGTTCCGGGGCTACAGCCTGGCGAAGCTGGAGCACATCGGGGCGATGACCTGTAACATGGTCATAGTCGTCACGCAAAGCGAGGTGGCTACGTGGGTGTCGTACTGGCGCCTAAAGCTCAGCCCGATCACCACCTTGGTCGTGACCGACGACAAGCTCAACCGTGAGCTGAAAGAGTCGGTTTCCTGGCTGCCGGCGGAGTTTGATCCGGCGGCCTTACGGGCACTGCTCGACGAAGCCACCTGCTTCGTCTGCGCGCCCGCCGCAGTGGCCAACTGACCGTCGCCCCTCACACCGCCCAGCCCGCCGACAAAGCGGAGCCGGTGTTCACCTCGCGTGTGCACCGCGGCTTTCGCTTTTTTCTGTCATTTCCGTGGAAACGGTAATCCAGTTTTAATCCTGGGTCCCCGATCAGGTCGGGGATGACGTTTATGGAGTATTTTGGTATAATTGCTCCAAGATATGAGCATTATCTTGTTTTTAATTATCACTGTAGTTTCGGCAGTTATTTACTGGGCGACGTGGGCCAATGTATTACTAAATGTCAATCCGGAAGGTTCGCTTGTCGGTGTGATTTTATTTTTCATAAGTTTATTTTTAGCGCTTATCGGCACGCTATTCCTAATTATTTTTGCGATTCGCCTAAGGCGCAAAACCGGCCGGATCGTGATTGCCAAATTTCGCAACTCGTGGCGGCAAGCAACTATGATTTCAATTTTGGTTGTCGGTTTACTGATTTTTAATTCGCAAGGTTTGTTTACGTGGTGGTCGGCGCTTTTAGCCGTATTAATTATCACTATTTTAGAAACAGTATTTGCTTCGCTTAAAAGAGATTTTGGATGACCTATAATCTCCCCCTGTCAAGGGGGGGTGCGAGGGGGTTATGAAAAATGTCGTTCCGAGTCCCGCATAAAGTACGGGGTAAACTCCGCCGAGGGAGGACGTGACCCGTTTGAGGGGGCCCGCCAAACGTGGCTTCGGACGAGAGGACCTATCTAACCCCTCCAACCTCCCCTTAACCCTTCGACTTCGGCCAGTCAGACTGGCCTTCGCTCAGGGCAGGCATGGGAGGACTAAAAAAGTCGCAATGACAAATAAAGTATGGAAAAAGAATTAGAACAATTACGCGAACAGGTTTTAGCTGAACTGAAAAAAGCTAAAGATGCCGGGACAGTTGAGCAATTGGAAAACAAGTATTTGGGCCGCAAGGGTAAATTGACTCAAGTCATGAAGGGCGTGAAGCAATTATCGCCAGAGCAAAAACCTAAAGTCGGGAAAAAAGTTAATGAGGTTAAGCAGATTTTGGAGGCAGCCGTGGTGAAAGCTAAAGAACAATATGGCGAGCCAACTAAAGCAAAAAGCAATATTGACTATACTTTGCCCGGTAAAAAGGTTGAGGTCGGCGGGTTACATCCAATTTCAATTGTTCAACGTCAAATGGAAGAAATTTTTTCCTCTATGGGTTTTATTATTGCTGACGGGCCTGAATTGGAATCCGATTTTTACAATTTTGAAGCTTTGAATATTCCCAAAACCCACCCGTCGCGGGACTTACAAGACACTTTTTATATTGATGACCATACAGTCTTACGTACTCACACTACGCCGAACGATGTGCGCTTAATGCGTCAATACGGCGCTCCGTTACGGGCTATTACCCCGGGCCGCGTGTATCGGTATGAAGCGACGGACGCTTCACACGATTCTCATTTTTATCAAATTGACGGGGTGATGGTTGGTGAAAATATTACGGTGGGTAATTTAATCGCCATGGTGGATACTTTTTTGAAAGCGATTTTTGGCCAAGAATTTAAAACTCGCGTCCGCCCCGGTTATTTTCCTTTTACTGAGCCAAGTTTAGAGGTTGATTTGTCGTGTTGGGTGTGCGCGGGGAAGGGCTGTCGCACTTGCGGGCAAACTGGCTGGGTTGAATTCATGGGATCGGGGCTTTTGCATCCTCATGTATTACGCGCCGGTAAAGTGGATCCTGAAAAATACAACGCTTGGGCGTTTGGTTTTGGTTTGAGCCGGCTAACGATGATGAAATACGGCATTGATGACGTCAGGCTGTTAATGTCGTCCGATTTACGCTTTTTAAAACAGTTTAATTAGCTAGAGAAATTACTATCAATTTTAATAACGTGCATAAGCCTATATTCGGTCAGAGCTATAAAGTAGGGTTCCCTCTCCCCGCGGGAGAGGGACAGGGTGAGGCTGGGAAGTTCGTAACCTCACCCAACCCTCTCCGTCATCGGAGAGGGGCTATAAATTATTTTAAATAGATGAAAGTTTCACTTAATTGGATTAAAGATTTTACTTCATTGCCGCGGATAAATCCGGTTGAAGTGGCAGAAAAAATTACTACTTCAATTGTTGAAGTAGAAGGTGTTTTAGATTGGCAAAAAAAATTGAAAAACATAGTGATTGGTAAAGTTGAGGCAATTCGTCCGCACCCTCAAGCCGATAAATTGCAATTGGCTGACGTAACAGATGGCAAAAAAACGTACCAAGTCGTTTGCGGCGGCAGTAATTTGCGGGAAGGCATGCTGTGCGTCTTGGCTAAAGTTGGCGCTGAAGTGTTGTGGCACGGGGAAGGGGACCCGGTGAAATTAGAATCAGCGGAAATTCGCGGGCAAAAATCAGACGGAATGATTTGCACTTCCGCCGAAATTGAATTGGAAGATTTGTTTCCGGCCGACGATGAGCGAGTGTTAGTAGATTTATCGGCCGGCAAATATAAAGTCGGGCAAAATTTAGCTGACGCCTTGGACTTATCAGAACCAGTATTGGACATTGATAATAAATCGCTTACTAATCGTCCGGATCTTTGGGGACATTACGGCTTAGCCCGCGAATTAGCTGCAGTCTATGAACAAAAATTAAAATCCTATTCCCCAAAGACAGTTTCCGGCCCAGCGGAAGTGAAGTTGTCCGTACACGTTAAAGATAAAGTCGCTTGCCCGCGATACAGCGCGGTAGTAGTTGACGGCATTAAGGTTAAAGAATCGCCAACCAAAATTAAGCAGCGTTTAGTGGCGGCTGGAATGCGGCCGATAAATAACATTGTTGACATCACTAATTATGTCATGTTGGAACTAGGGCAACCGATGCATGCTTTTGACGCTCGGCAGGTTCATGACCGCGAGATTGTGGTTCGCAAAGCCAATAATAAAGAAGCGTTTACTACCCTGGATGATAAAACCCACACCCTGAGCGACGAAGATTTGTTAATTTGTGATAGTAAGGGGCCAATTGCTCTTGCCGGGATAATGGGCGGAGCGAATAGCGAAATTCAAAACGATACCACGCAAATTATTTTAGAATCAGCTAACTTTGAAAAGCTTAGTGTACGTAAAACCGCCGCGCGCTTAGGCATTAGAACGGAATCCTCAGCCCGGTTTGAAAAAGGGTTAGACCCAGCTATGACTGATGTTGCCATGGCCCGGGCAGTGGAACTAATTTTGGATGTTTGCCCCGGCGCTAAAGTGGTGTCTGAAGTCGTTGACGTGGACAATAGTCAAAAAGATAAAACTAACATTTCAGTTTCGGCCGAATTTATTAATTTAAGAATCGGCACGGAAATTGAGACCAAAAAAATAGTCGGTGTTTTAGAGCGTTTAGGTTTTGAAGTAAAACAAAAAAAGAATGAGCTAGATGTTATGGTGCCGAGTTGGCGTGCGACTGGTGATGTCAGCATCCCCGAAGATATCGTAGAAGAAGTAGCGCGTCTGTGTGGATATGAAAATGTGCCCCGCACCGTGCCGCAAGTTGATATGGAGTACCCGCCACAAAATAAATTGCGGCAACTTGAGTGGCAAATAAGAGATATTTTATCTGGCGTCGGATTTTTTGAAGTTAAAAATTATTCTTTATACGGCGAGAAACAAATAGCGGCGATGCGAATGAAAGCCGAAGACCACATTAAAGTTAAAAATGAACTCGCCGCCGACCAAGACTTTTTACGCACCACTTTAATCCCCGGAATTATCCAAAGCGTGGCAGCTAATGAGCGGTTGCAAAAAGTAATTAAAGTGTTTGAAGTTGGCCAAACTTTTAACAAACAAGACGGTGAATTTGATGCTGGCCTTAAGGGAAAAAATTTACCGCGCCAACCAATGATAGCCGCGATAGCTTTGGCCGGGAAGCCAAATGCTTTTATTGAGTTAAAAGGCGTGTTGGAATTGATTTTTAATCGCCTGGGTTACATAGGCTTTGTGCTAGAGGATACTAAACAAGGTTGGTACAAAGTAATGTTGGGCAAAAGTGAAATTGGGGCACTCGCCACTTTTCCGGATTATATGTCCGGGCCGCTGGGATGTAAATCTCAAGTCACGGCCGCGGAAGTTGATGTGAGCGCCTTAATCAGAGTTGAAGCGCAGGCTCACGCCTATAAGCCTTTGCCTGAATATCCGTCAAGCGAGCGCGATTTAGCTATTGTAGTGGCTGAAACCGTGTCTTGGGGCAAAATTCGCGCAAGTGTTACCGATCCGTTGTTGGAATCAGTTGAATTTTTAAATAGTTACCAAGACGACAAGATTGGTGTGGGTAAAAAAAGCATCGCCTTTAGAATGGTGTTTCGTTCGCCTGACAGAACCTTAAAAGCTGAAGAAATTGATGCGGCGGTTGCGAAAATTCTTAAAATATTAGAAAATAAGGTAAAAGCTACCCAACGTTAATTAACCCAGCACCTTTTCGTCAGGAGGGTTGGGCTCAGCACATCATTTATAAAAGTGCCGGGTAAAATAAAAACACTATGCTAGAAACTTCAGGGGATTTATTAAGAGTCGTAATTGCCTTCGCGATATTGTGGATTGCGATTTTCACTTGTTGGGCAATTTACTATTTTGCCATGATTTTGCGAAACGCTAATATCATGCTTAAAAGTTTTAATGATAAAATGGCGTTGCTGGATAAGATTTTGAAGTTGGTGCACGAAAAATTGGAAAGCTCAGCGGGGCATTTAGGATTAATTGCTGAAAGCGCGATGAAGCTAGTTGGTTACATGGTAGAAAAAAACGTCGGCACAAAAAGCAAAAAGAAAACTACGCGCCAGAAAAAATAATTGTTTTTAAAATAAAAATCAATTAAGCACGCTTTTGTCGTGCTTTTGGATTTAAAATTATGTCATTTGTCCACTTACATACCCACAGTCATTTTAGTTTGCTTGATGGCTTAACCAAAATTGACCAAATGGTAGCTAAAGCTAAAGCGTCCAAGATGCCGGCTTTGGCTCTAACTGACCACGGCGTTTTGTATGGCGCGATTGATTTTTATAAAAAAACTAGGCGGGCTGGCATTAAGCCAATTATTGGGGTTGAAGCTTACGTGGCACCGAATCAACACACAGATAAGCGCCCTAAAATTGATACTAACCCTTACCATATAATTTTGCTTGCTAAAAATTATGAGGGCTACAAGAATTTAGTCAAGTTGGTTTCCATTTCACATTTACAAGGATATTATTATAAGCCGCGCATTGATTGGGAATTATTGCAAACACATCACCAAGGCCTAATTGCTTTGTCGGGGTGTTTGGTCGGCCAAGTGGCGCGGTTAATTTTAGACGATAAGCTTGAGCAAGCGATTAAAGTCGCAGGAGATTACCGAGATTTATTTGGGGAAGGAAATTATTACTTGGAAGTTCAAAAACACCCTAACTTACCTGACCAGCAATTAGTTAATGACGGAGTTAAAGTAATTGGAAAGAAGCTAGGTATTCCAATCGTCGCCACGGTTGATTCTCATTATTGCGATCCGGATGATAATTTGGCTCACGACATTGAGCTATGCATCCAAACCAAAAAATTATTGTCTGACAAAGACCGCATGTCGTTTATGGGAGATGATTTTTCTTTAAAAACTCCGGAGCAAGTCAAGGCGGATTGGCCAGACAATCCTGAATACATTAAGAATACTTTAAAAATAGCCGATCAGTGTGATTTGGAGCTCAAGCTTGGCGGTACTACTTTGCCAGAATATCCATTGCCGGACGAGGTAACGGCTGATGCCGAGTTGCGCCGGTTATGTGACGCTGGGGCTCAATACCGTTACGGTGTGGTGCTGGATAAATTGGATCCTAATGTGAAGGGGCGGTTGAACTATGAATTAACGGTGATCGCCAATATGGGCTTTGCCTCATACTTTTTGATTGTTCAAGATTTTATTAATTGGGCCAAAGATCAAGGCATTGTAGTCGGTCCAGGGCGGGGTTCAGCGGCGGGCAGTTTGGTGGCTTACCTAACGCGCATCACAGATATTGATCCGATTAAATATGATTTGCTATTTGAACGTTTTTTAAACCCTGAACGTGTGTCCATGCCTGATATTGATACTGATTTTTCTGATACTCGTCGCGATGAAGTGTTACGTTATGTTGAGCAAAAGTACGGCCAGGATCATGTGGCTCAAATCATTACTTTCGGTACTATGGCCGCGCGGGCCGCGATTCGCGATGTCGGCCGGGTTTTAGGTTTGCCTTATAGTTACTGTGACCGGGCGGCTAAATTAATCCCCATGGGCATGACTTTAGAGGAGGCGACTAAGCGCATCCCGGAAGTCAAGGCATTGTTTTTGGAAGCGGATGGGCGCAAACTTATTGAAAACGCTAAACGCTTAGAAGGTTGCGTGAGGCACGCTTCAACGCATGCATGCGGTGTAGTGGTAACCAAAAAACCAGTCGACGAATACTGTCCGCGGCAATTTGGCACCGACGAGGGTAGTATTGTGACTCAATATGAAATGCACGCGATTGAGGATTTGGGGTTACTCAAAATCGATTTTTTGGGGTTGAAAAATTTAACTCTAATTGAAAATACGCTGGAAATTTTACATCAAGCTGACCGTACCGAGCTAACGATTGAAGAAATTCCGCTTGAGGATAAAAAAACTTTTGATTTGCTACAGCGCGGTGAAACCACCGGCGTTTTCCAGCTTGAATCGTCAGGAATGCGCCGATATCTTAAGATGTTGCGGCCGACTGAGCTGGAAGACATTATTGCGATGGTGTCTTTGTACCGCCCCGGGCCGATGGAGCTTATCCCTGATTATATTGCCGGCAAGCACGGTTTAAAAGTGCCTGAATATTTAGATCCCAAGTTAAAACCGATTTTGGAAAAAACTTATGGAATCGCCGTGTATCAAGAACAGGTAATGGAAATTGCCCGTAAGTTGGCTGGGTTTTCTTATGCCGAAGCCGATGTGTTGCGCAAGGCAGTAGGTAAAAAAATTGCCAAGCTGCTCAAAGAACAAGAGAAGAAAATGATTGATGGTATGGTGGAAAATAAAATCAAAGAATCAGTCGCCAAAAAAATATGGGAGTTTATTTTACCATTCGCCCGTTATGGCTTTAATCGTTCACACGCGGCTTGTTACGCTATGATTGCGTATCGCACGGCATATTTAAAGGCTCATTATCCAACCGCTTTTATGGCCTCATTATTAACCGCCGACCAGCATGATGTTGACCGCATATCGGTGCTAGTGGAAGAGTGTCGACAAATGGATATTGAGGTTTTACCGCCGGATATAAATCAAAGTTTTTCAACTTTTACATCTATTTACGCCGAGGGTGAACCGACCAAAACTATTCGTTTCGGGTTGGGGGCTGTTAAAAACGTCGGCGATGCCGTGATTAGAGAAATTATTAAAGAACGCAAAGAATTTGGGCCGTACAAAGATTTAGTTGATTTTTTAAGCCGGGTTAAATCAAAAGATTTAAACAAAAAGTCATTAACCTCTTTAATCCAGTCTGGATGTTTGGATAGTTTTGGGGAGCGCAATGCTCTATTATTGAATATAGATAAAATGCTTCAGTTTATTAAAACCATCAACCAAGACGCTGATTCAAATCAAATCAGCTTGTTTGGGATGATGGCCGACGAGGCCAGTTTGCCAACGCTAAATTTAGACGAGGTTGAGCCGGCCACGGATAAACAAAAATTGGCTTGGGAAAAGGAGCTTTTAGGTTTATACATCTCAGCCCATCCGCTTAAAGAATTTGCCGGCTCGCTGGAGGATGTGGTTACGCCAATTAGCCAAATCATGGCCGAAACTGACGATCCGAGGCGTTCTTATCGGGTAGCGGCAGTCATTAATACTTCTAAGCGCATCACCACTAAAAAAGGAGACCCGATGCTTTTTGCTAAAGTTGAAGATATGAGTTCGTCAATTGAAGTTTTAGTTTTCCCAACTATTTTGCAGCAAAATCCCAGCCTGTGGGAAGACGATTCTTTAGTCATCATGAATTGCCGGGTGTCTGATAAAGACGGGGAATTAAAATTAATTTGTGCCTCAGTTGAGCAGCTAGTTATAGAAAACATTGAATCAGTCATTGATAAGCTTGACCAAGCGGCGGCTAATGAAGCACCGCGTTATGGCAATTCTCCAACCCGCTCGTTTGCACCACGCCCTAAGACCAAGCCGTCAGCTCCGGCGGCTGGGCAAATTACAATTTCTGCACCCTCGGCTATGACAGCAGAGCTGGCGGACCGGATGAAAAGATTATTTTGTAAATACCCCGGCGATTATCAAGTTAATTTAATTGTTACCCAAAATGACGAGGAGAAAAGAGTGGCAACAAACTATAGGGTTAATTGCACTTTAGCCTTTAAAGATGAATTAGAATCGTTAATTGGCGACAATGATGTTATTATTGAGGAGGGAAGCGTGACAAAATAATATATGTTAGAGTTAAAAACAAAATTACCGCCACTTTATACAAAAATTGGAATAATCTATTTAATTTTGAGTTTAGTTTTGGTGGCCAGTGTTTTTTATTTTTCTTTGGGCCGATTAACAATTTTTTTAACCTCACAGGCCGAAAGGGTGACCAGTGATTTTATAGTTGAGGTAAAACCGATAGCCGATGGCATTGAGCCAGCCGGTGATGTACTCAATGGCAAATTATTTCAATTTGAACTTAGCGAAATTCAAAATTTTACTAGCAGCGGAGAGCAGGTTTTAGAAAGCAATTTGGTTGGCACAGTCACAATTGTTAATGATTATAGCCGGGATCAAACTTTAGTCAAAACTACGCGCTTGTTGGCTCCGGACGGGACCCTTTTGAGGACCAACGAGGATGTTATAGTACCTTCTAAAACTACCAGAGATGTTTTAGTGTATCCAGACATTCCCGAATCGTTTGAAGCCTTAGGGCCAACTAAATTTATTATTCCGGGCCTTTGGGAAGGCTTACAAGAATATATCTATGCCGAAAATAGCGAAACTTTACGCCAGGAAGGCATTAAGGTAAATTTGGTCACCCAAAGTGACCTGGACGAAGCTCGCGAAAAACTTTCGCAATCGCTCCAAGCTAAAATAGTATCTGCTATTGACGAGAAATTGACTAACGAAGAACAGTTACAAACAAAAGTTTTTACCAGTGAAAGCTTGGGCACCTCATGTGACGCTGACGCCAATGAGGCGAAAGATGAGTTTAGTTGTAGTCAAACTATTCAAGTCAAAGCTGTAGTTTTTGACGAGGCTAAAGCCAAACAGCTGGCTAAAGCTAAATTGCAGTCTGGTTTGCCGGGCGGCAAGGTGTTGTCGAGCTTAAATGCCGTAGATTTAGATTATGATTTAGATAGATTTTACATCGAAGATAATAAAGCCAATATTAAATTTAAGGCGGCGACTCGGGCAATTTTATCCGAAGCCAATGAACTGCTTGATCGCCGCACTGTCGTCGGAGGAACTGAAAAAGACATTCGCGATTATTTTTTAAATTTTAGCGAGATTAGCCAAGTGCGCTTTGAATATTACCCGAGCTGGATTAGAAAAATTCCTAATGACTCCAACCGCATCTCAATTGAAATTGAATAGTTGACTTTTTAGTTGCTTTGTTTTAGAATAAGCCAATAATTCTTAGCATTTTTTGTCGTAATGCCTAAAGTCAAAGATTCTCTTGAAGCTAAGCGCCACTCCATGGCGCATTTATTAGCGGCGGCTGTTTTAGAACTATACCCTAAAGCCAAGCCAACCATCGGTCCAGCGATTGATGATGGTTTTTATTATGATTTTGATTTTGGCGGGGAAGTAATCACCGAGCAAGATTTGGCAAAAATTGAGAAGCGGATGAAAAAAATTGCCGAGCAAAATCATGAAATTACGGGCGAAACTGTTTCTTTGAAAGAAGCCAAAAAAAGAGTATCGGGTAATGAGTATAAGCTTGAATTAATTGATGAATTTAAAAAAGAGGGCGCTAAAGAGCTAAGTTTTTATACGCTTGGGAAGTTTATTGATTTGTGCCGCGGCAACCATGCTCCCAATACTAAGGATTTAGGCAGTTTTCATCTGCATAAGTTAGCCGGCTCTTATTGGCGCGGCGACGAAAATAATAAAATGCTAACCCGTATTTACGGCCTTGGCTTTGCCACGCAAAAAGAATTAGATAAGCATTTGGCTATGCTGGCTGAAGCGAAAAAGCGAGATCACCGTAAGCTTGGAGTTGAGTTGGATTTGTTTACTTTTTCAGATTTAGTTGGTTCTGGTTTGCCGTTATTTACCCCCAAGGGCACAATTTTGAGGGAAGAAATTAAAAGTTTTTTATTAGCCGAGCAAAAACATTATGGTTATCAGCCGGTATGGATTTCGCATATTGCCAAGCGTGAACTTTATGAAACTTCCGGCCATTGGCAAAAGTTTGCTGATGAAATTTTTAAAGTCACAGGCAAAAGCGGTGCCCAGTTTGTACTAAAGCCAATGAATTGCCCTCACCATGCTCAAATTTATGCTTCCCGCCAACGCAGTTACCGCGATTTGCCGATTCGTTATAGCGGCATTACCTCTATGTATCGGGATGAAAAGCCTGGGCAGTTGATGGGCCTAACTAGGGTCAGGGCAATTACCGTAGATGATGGGCATAATTTTTGCCGGTTAGATCAAGTCAAAGATGAGGCTAAGGCAATATATGAAATTATCAAAGAATTTTTTAGACCACTGAATATGCCATTTCGCGTGCAATTATCAGTTCGCGACATGGCGCATAAAGAAAAGTATTTGGGCAAGGATAAAGATTGGGATAAGGCAGAGCAGTTATTAGAAGACATGTTAAAAGAAGCTAATTTGAAGTATGAGCGCGTGGAAGGGGAAGCTGCTTTCTACGGCCCAAAAATAGATTTTATGTTCACTGACGCGATTGGCCGTGAGTGGCAGCTATCAACTATTCAAATTGATTTCAACCAACCTGAGCGGTTTAATTTAACTTATATTGACGAGCAGGGTAAAGAGCAAAGGCCCGTTATCATTCATCGTGCTATCGCCGGATCTTTAGAACGCTTTTTAGCCGTGCTAATTGAACATTACGCCGGTGCTTTCCCGACTTGGCTTGCCCCGGTGCAAATTGTGGTTATTCCAGTCGGCGCTGACCACAAAGCCTTTGCTCATGGTTTGGCCAAGGAATTTATTGATCATAATTTGCGCGTAGAAGTTTATGATGCCAACGAAACAGTTGGTAATAAAATTAGAAAAGCCGAGCAGCAAAATATTCCTTATATGTTGGTAGTTGGCGACAAAGAGATGAAAAGCTCAAAGTTGCACGTGCGTAAAAGAGGGGAAGACAAAGTAAAGGCGATTGCAAAAGAGGCCTTTTTGAAAAGTATTAGAAAAGAAATAGATGATCGAAAATCAGATTAAAAAATATTATATTTTACCTTTTGGTTGCCAAGCCAACATCGCCGATTCTGAACGCATCAAGTCGGTTTTGCGTCAGTGCGACTTTATTGAAACAGCCAACATGGATGAAGCTGATATAATTACGGTAGTCGCTTGCTCAATTCGCCAGCATGCGATTGACCGAATTTTTGGCTTGAAGCCCAGGTTTGACGCTATGCGCAAAGAAAGAGATTTATTGACCCTACTGTCGGGCTGCGTTTTAGAGGATGATAAGCCGCGAATGCAAAAAATGTTTGATGTGGTTTTTCCCATCAAAGAATTGCCTGATTTACCAAAAAAAATTAATGCCGCTAAGAAAAACTTAGTTATTCGTGATTACCAAAATATAAACCCTGATTATAATTCCAAATTTCAAGCCTTTTTGCCAATCATGAATGGCTGTAACCAGTTTTGCACTTTTTGTGTGGTGCCCTACACTCGTGGCCGTGAGGAATCTCGGCCAGTAAAAGATATTCTACACGAATTTCAAGCCTTGATTCAGCGCGGGTATAAAGAAATTACACTGATTGGGCAAACAGTTAACCATTATCTAGTCAGAGAAGAGGGCAAAATTTACGACTTTGCTGATTTAATTACTTGGTTAGACAAAACGCCTGGCAACTACTGGATCCGATACGCCTCTTCACATCCTTTGCATTTTACCGATAAAGTTATTAACGCCGTCGCCAAAGCCAAGCACACTACGCCCTATTTGCATTTGCCGGTACAATCCGGAGATAACCAAATGCTTAAGCGGATGAAACGTGTTTATTCGATTGAGCAGTATATAGATATAGTTTTTAAAATGCGTGCTGCTATCCCTAACTTAATGCTTTCTACTGACGTGATAGTTGGTTTTTGCGGCGAGACCGAAAATGAATTTCAAAATACGGTTAAGTTGTTTAAGGAGTTGGAATTTGATATGGCATATTTAGCTCAGTATTCTAATCGACAGGGGACCTATGCGAGTAAGCACATGCCAGACGATGTGCCTAAAGCGGTTAAAGCCAAACGTTTTAAAATTTTAACTGACGTGCTGCGCCAAACATCAAGTAAAAATAATAAACAGCAGGTCGGCAAAACTTTTGAAGTCTTGGTTGAAAAAGTAGGGGAAGACGGCTTACTATTTGGGCACACAGATACCTTTAAAAATATTAAATTTGCTGGCAGTCCAAATTTAGTCGGGCAATTTGTTGATGTTAAAGTTACAACCGCAAGCGATTGGAGCTTGGGCGGAGAATTGGAGGATGGCAAGTTAAAAGTTAAAAAATCTTATAAAGTAAAATTGGCAGTATGACTTTTGGTGAAAAAGGAGTTAGCCCCGCAGATGTTAATTTTACAATTGATAACGTTAACAGCGAAGCGCCTGAGGCTGATTTTCTAGTCTATGCAAAAGAATTAATCAGTATGCAAAATGCAGACCAGGAAATAAGGGCAGCCAAGAAATGGGGTGAATCGGTTGAAAAAGTTGATCAAGGCAATGTCGCAAAGCTAAAAGAAATTATTAAGCAAATTGGTTGGCCAACAATTTCTAAAGTGGGCCAAGAAGCTAGTAATGCCGCTTTTATTATAGTCCAACACGCTGATTTTGATCGAAATTTTCAAGGCGAGGCGTTACAAATGATGCTAAAAGCCAGAAGCGAAGATAATGAGGATGTTGACGGTGATAACATAGCTAGGTTAACTGATCGCATTTTGGTTGGGGAGTCTGATGATAACAATGAGCAACCTGAGCAGCTTTATGGCACTCAACATGACAGCAATGGAAACTTAATACCAATTAAAGATCAAGCAAACGTTGATGCCAGGAGGTCTGAACTTGGCATGCCCCCTCTTGAAGAGGAGGAAGCTGCTTTTCAGGAATTTATCAAAAGGCAATGATGAATAAAATTGTATTAATTTGCGGGCCGACGGCCACTGGCAAAACCAAGCTAGCAGTCAAGCTAGCTCGTTTATTTAATGGTGAAATTATTTCAGCTGATTCTAGACAGGTTTATAAAGGCATGGATATTGGTACGGGTAAGGATTTGCACGAATACGGCAAAGTTAAGTACCATCTAATTGACATAGTTAAGCCGCAAACCCAATTTACGGTGGCCCATTTTCAAAAATATGCTACGCGAGCGCTAAATGATATCTGGCGGCGCGGCAAGCTTCCTATAATTGTGGGCGGGACGGGGCTGTATATAGATGCGTTACTTAAAGGTTATCAATTGCCAAGTCAGTCAGATAACAAGATACGCCGACGCTTGGATAATTATACTTTAAAGCAACTGTTGGCTTTATTAAAAAAAATTGATTATTCGACATATAAAATAATAGATAAAAAAAATCGCCGCCGGGTTCAGCGGGCGCTTGAAATTTATTACGCCACTGGCAAAACTAAATTTGAATTAGCTAAAAAATTTACGCCAAAGTATCAAGTAATAAAATTAGGGTTGTTCTTATCTAAGCCTGAGCTAAACAAAAAAATTGAACAGCGCTTAAAACTACGAATTAAGCAAGGCATGATTCAGGAAGTTAAAAGGTTACATGATCAGGGGGTAAGTTGGAAGCGGTTTGATCAAATTGGTTTAGAGTATCGGCAAACTGCCAAATTGTTAAAGGGGGAGTATGGTGAGGATGAATATTTTAAAATATTAAATCACGAAATTCAACTATTTGCAAAAAGGCAGATGACTTGGCTCAAGCGCGATAACGAGATTTATTGGATTAAAAGTTTTTCCGAAGCCAAAAAGTTAGTTAAAGATTTTCTCTAAAAGTGGACAGAGCCCAAACGCGGCGGCGGTTGGGCTCTGGGCGGGCACATGGTTCCAGACTACTGGTTCCAGGGAATGCGTTCCCCAGTCCAGATGTCACGGCGTTGCCGGCGACGGTTTGGGTCGTGCCGGCGGTATGGCTGCGGAACGTCGTATTCGGAGTTGTTGTGCTCCGTCACATAGTTCCACGCCCGTTGGCCGTGACCTGCCTGGTTGAAGTGTGGGCGAATTTCCGCTGACTTACGGCCGATAGCACAGCCGATGGTTAGTGCAGCGAGAATCACAAACGCCAGCTTCTTTTTGAGAGACATGTCTATATATCCAATCTGGCGGGCACCATTTTGGAATTAGACACTCTCTACCATGCGAACATCAGTATAGCATATTTTCAGTATTTTGTCAAGAGTAGCAGTAATAAAAAATCAGGCTATTTTAGCCTGATTTTTAAATTGTTTATTTACTGCCTATTTGATTCATAGCCTCGGCTATCTTATCTGCCAACCTCTCGCTTATTTCAGGTAAATCTCTCATACCAGTTAATAACCCCATTAGCTTATCCTTATCACCACTAGGAACCTTGTCGCTCAAAATTGAATCAATCAGAGCTGCAACATGATTTTCAATTAACGCTTGGTCATTAGCTTCAGAACTTAGTTCTCGTGAGGCTGTCTCTAAGGCGCCTAACCTGTCCTCTAGCGAGTCAGGAAGTTTTGATAAATTAAATCTCCTTTCTTCTTTGCCAAGCATTGATTCGCTTTCTCCGGTCGGTTTATCGCGCATAGTTATATTTTTAATTATTTTTCAGTTACCCAGATTCTGATAGCGTCTTGTAGCTCTTGATTGCCGATGTCTGCTAGGTTATTCGCTACTTCAATAATTCTTTCGGTTAGTGTTGGTCGGCCTTCAAGTTCATTCGGGTCAAGTTTTTGAAAAGCGTTAATCAAATCTTCAATATTATCGGATTTAGCCTTTTTGTCTTCAGGCCCTAGGCCTTTTAATGCCTCATTAGCTTCTTCAATTTGAATAACTAATTGAGCTAAACTTTCTTGGTCCTCAGGACTGTTTTTAACTCCATTAATGCTTCTGCCATAAAATTATCTATATTTATTAATTTCCTCCTTGAGTTTAATTGTAGCATCTCTGGCCGCTTGGGCAAAATTTTCATCACCGCTAGCATAAATAATAGACCGGCTGGAGTGAATAATTATTCCCGTGCCGTCGTTATTTTTACCGGCTGTGACAGCGGCTTGAATATCGCCGCCTTGCGCTCCAACACCAGGTATTAATAATGTCATATCTCCCACAATTGCCCTAATTTTTTTCAATTCCTCTGGGTAAGTTGCTCCAACCACCAGCAAAACATTATTATTCTTGTTCCACTCGGATGACGCTTTATGGGCAACAATTTCATAAAGTTTGTGGCCGTCAATTTTTTGATCTTGCAAATCCACCGCGCTAGGATTAGAAGTGCGGCAAAGAATTATCACACCTTTATCGGCCCGATCTAAAAAAGGTTGTAGGGCATCTTGGCCTAAATAAGGATTAACTGTAACGGCGTCAGCGCCAAAGCGTTCAAAAGCTTCAATTGCATAATGCTCGGCAGTGCTACCTATGTCTCCGCGCTTAGCATCCAAAATTACCGGAATATGCGGATATACCCGGTGAATAAAATCAATCGTCATTTTGAGTTCTTCTTCAGTTCCCGCCGCAGAGTAATGAGCAATTTGTGGCTTGTAGGCACAAACCAAATCAGCGGTCGCCTCAATTATTTCTTTATTAAAGCGAAACAGCGGCGCAGCTTGGCCTTTTAAATGCAGAGGTATCTTTTCAATATCTGGATCCAAACCGACAGAAACTAAGCTATTATTAGCTTGCCAAACATCTTTTAATTTTTGACTAAAGCTCATATTAGAATTGATTCTGTTCAATAAATTTTTTAACATTTTCATAAGTTCCTTTGTCAATTTTATTTTGCTCAATGAGTGAGTCAAGAATTTCTGACATAGTTATAACACTATGCAGAGCGTAGCCTTTATCGGCGAGTAGCTTTTTTCCGCCTTGTTCCCGGTCGACTAAAACTACAAAATCGGTGATTGTTAGCCCGGCTTCTTTAAACGGGATAGCGGTTTCTAATTTAGACGCTCCGTTAGTAATCATATCGTCAATTACTAAACATTTTTGTCCGGCGCTAAATACCCCCTCAATTCTTTTTTTGGTGCCATAATCTTTAACCTCCTTACGCGCATATACCATTGGCACGTTAGTTTCAACTGAGTAAATAGTTGCTATAGGCAAGGCGGTATAAGGAATGCCAGCGACCAAATCGTACTTTAAATTTTTAGCAACTTCAGCCATAGCCAAGACAATTTTTTTTAGTAACTGAGGGTAAGATACAATTACGCGCAAATCAATATAAATTGGCGAAACAATCCCTGACTTTAAAGTAAATTCGCCGAATTTGATACCTTTAACCTCAAATAGCTCCGCGATTAGTTCTTGCTTAATGCCCATAAGTTATTTCTTGACCTTGATGATTGTTAACAATTTGACCTTGCTCAAATACAGTCACTCCGTTAATTACAGTTTTGGTTGGCCAGCCTTTCAAAGTCTGTCCATGCCAAGGCGACCAGCCGCATTTAGTGAACAGGTTAGCATTATCAACCTGCTTTTGCAAATCAAAATCAACCTCAGTGTAATTATCCTTTGAAGTATTGATTTTAAAGATTTTAGCCGGGTTAATTGAGGCTAATTCAATTAGTTTTTCAAAAGAAAGGCGCCTCTCATTAACCGCATTTAGCATTAATGGTAAGGCGGTTTCTAATCCAGGCACTCCAAAAGGGGGAGGCAATTGCTGTTTGTCTTCGGCAGTGTGAGGGGCATGATCAGTGCCTAAGGTGTCAATAGTGCCATCTAGCACAGCTTGCCATAAAGCCTCTTGGTGTTTTTTATTCCTTAGCGCGGGCATCATTAAACGCGTTGGGTCAACTGATTGGGGCTTGTCTAAAAACAAATGATGAGGCGTGACTTCAGCAAAAATATTTAAGTCTGCTTTGGCTTTTTTAATTAATTCAATTTCTTCAATTCCGGGTACGTGTGCGACATATAAATTATTGCCGGCTTGGCGGGTTAACCAAATAGCTTTTTCTAATTGTTCGCCTTCAGCGTGGGCAATTACTAAAGGTGTGGCCAAAAAAATTTTTTTCAATTTTTTTTCATCGTCAATTTTTAAATTTCCGGTAGACAGGTTAAAAAATACTTTAACCGCCACGACCTTACCGATAACTTTTTTGATTTCAGCTAAATTATCAACGCTGCTGCCAAAAATCAAGCCAAAATTGCAGTGGGCTGACTTGGAAGCAATGCGCCGTTTTTGTTCTAGTAGCTCCTCACTTAATGTCGGCGGTTTAGTGTTGGGCATTTCTAAAACAGTTGTATAGCCGCCGGCAACGGCCGCCAAAGTGCCGGCATCCCAATCTTCTTTGTATTCTAAGCCAGGGACGCGGAAGTGCACATGTGGATCAATTGTTTGGGGAATTCGTTTTAGGTTCATTTGATGTCGTCGATGATGTCAATTCTCTTCCCCTCTCACTGTGGGAGAGGGTCAGCCCGGCCGACTTAACGACTTCAGTCGTTCAGTCGGGGGTGAGACAGGGAAGTTCGTAACCTCACCCCGGGGACGTCAGGCGTCCCGAGCCCTCTCCGTCATCGGAGAGGGAGAAAGGACGAAGCTTTTTAAAAGTAATGTTTAGCGCCGGAAGCGTCACGATGGTATTTGCCAAATTCAGTTATATTTTTTAAAACATATTCAGCATCATAGACAGTGCCTTTACTACAAATTGTTTCACCAGTACCATCAACGCAGCATTGGCCGCAAATGTTAAAACCGCATTTCATATACCGCTCTAGGCTCATTTGGCAGGAAATTTTTTGCTTAATTGCAATTTCGGCAACCTTTTTCATCATCACTTCCGGCCCGCATGTATAAATGCAATCAAATTTATTTTCCTTAAGCAGTTCATTTAAAAGGTCAGTCGCAAAACCTTTAAACCCAAGGCTACCGTCGTCTGTTGCGATATGAACTTTAGCGCCCCATTTAGATAAAAGCTTCTCATACAACACTTCGTCTTTATTACGAGCGGCAATAATGCATTCAACTTCAATCTCTTTGTCAAGCGCCACTTGGGCTAACGATAAAATCGCCGGGGCGCCAACCCCTCCGCCAACTAATAAAATCTTTTTATATTTTTTTAAATCCCATGCTTCCCCATACGGCCCAAAATAACCGATGGTGTCACCAACTTTAAGTTCAAATAATTTATTGGTAAAAGGGCCAATCGCCTTGGCGGTAACAGCAAAACCGGTTTTAGTTTTATAAGCGACGCTAAAGGGTTTGGCGTCAATTTTAGGTATCCAAAGCATTATAAATTGAGCCGCTTGTGATTCTATTGGCGCATCGAACACGAAAGTTTTCATCACTGGGTTTTCATCTATAATCTCAGTGATAGTTACCGGAATTGGTAAATCAACTTTGGTGGGCCGCACCGATAAGGTCTGTAATTTTTTCATAGTTATGTTTTTGCATAAACGCTTCAATTTCTTTGCTAACTTTTTTAAAAATATCTTCGCCGCGGTAATACACGCCGGTGCCAATTGAAACTGCCCTGGCGCCAGCCATTATCATTTCTACTGCGTCTTCGCCTGTCAATACACCACCAATCCCTAAAATCGGAATTTTAACCGCTTTATAAATTTGAAAAACACATCCAACCGCTAATGGTTTTAAAGCTGGACCGGAGATTCCACCTGTTTGATTGGCTAAAATAGGGGAGCGGGTTGTAATATCAATTGCCATTCCCGGCCCGGCCGTATTAATAGCTGATATGCCGTCAGCCCCAGCCGCTTCAACAGCCTTAGCGATAATGGCTATATTGGCTACGTTTGGAGATAGCTTAATTAAAACAGGGATGTCAGTGCGGGATTTAACTTCTTTGGTAACTTGGGCGGATAAATCCGGGTCGCACGCAAAGGGTTTGCCCCACTCGTCATCAACGTTGGGACAAGATACATTAATCTCAAATAAGTCTGGTTTGGCTTCGCTTAATAGCTCAACTGTATCGCCGAATTCTTTGATTGTGCCATTAACCACATTAACTATCAACGGTGCATCACAAATTTTTTTAAATTCTTTGATTTTTTTTAAACTGTCTTGAGCGCCGGAATTGGATAAGCCAACGGCATTAAGCATGCCGTCGTGGTAGGTTAGCATGACCGGATTAGGATGGCCAGTCCGCGGGTTTTGGCTAATTGATTTTGTGGTAATAGCTCCGGCGCCGTTGTCTACCACGTTTTTCCACGATGCTGGTGTGACTCCTAAAATGCCCGATGCTAGAACTGTCGGGTTGTTTAGCTTTACGCCGCAAATGTCGGTTGATAAATCAATTGCCATTGTTAATTAAATTTCGGATTTTGACCCCTTAAAACATCTTCGATCTTTCTTACTTCTTCCCGACCAGACTCTGTAACAAATGCATTTTTGATCTCCGTAAGCTTTTCCGATAAAGTTCTTCTGTCATCTGGAGAAAGCACGTCAAATATCCATAGACAAAAATTCGCTTAACGTAGTTTTTCTCAGTAGGTTTCTCTCAAAAACAGATCGAGGGTCATCTTTTTTAGTGCTTTTATCCATTTTTCTACCAAGCTCTACCAAATGCCCACTAAATTCACGTTGGCTTAAGAAGTCAGGAAATTCAACATTGATTTTTTTTAGCACTTCATCGAGATTTATAACAACTGTCTCAAAATTTGGGTGTATCTCTGCAATTATTCTATCTACCTCTCTGTCAATCCTACCATTGTCATTTAAGAGTCCCGAAGCCGTAATACTAGCTGTTGCATACAAGTAGTCATTCAGCTGCTCGGCCGTAATATATGCGAGTTTGTCGGCCGTCATTTGCTGTAAAAGATTGACAAGTTCATCAATATCTTCCTGCGGGATATCTTCACCGTCATCATGAATTTTTGCAAAAAATGATATTTTTTCAAATATTTCACTATGTAGCGAGTTAACCTCCTCGCGTGGGGTGGGTTTATATTCTCTTTCTGGCATTTTACAAAATTAATTTATTTTTTAGCATCAGCGATTCTGGGCTCAAGCCAAGTAATTACTTGCTTGGCTCGGGTAACTACCATTTCGTTATCTGCCAGTTCAGCAACTTTTTCTAAATGATCTTTTAGCACTGCCATGTCTTTTGTTGGGATATCTGGGTGGGTGCTTGCAAATTCAGCTAAGCTGTCAACTAATTTTTTTTCTTTGACCCTTAAGTCATGTTCATCATACAGTAATCTTTTATTGGAATCACTTCGGGCCATCCAGCCTTCATATATATATTGGCACAATCTAATAATGTCATTAAATGACGGCGCTTCTTGATGTTCTCGGTTTGGGTTGGGCGCCCCTTCTTGGTTATGTGCCATCTAATTTTTTAACAATTGCTTTAACATTTTTTCTACTACCTGAGGACTTGCGGCACCTTTGGTTTCGCGCATGACTTGCCCGACAAAAAATTTCAACACCGTTTCTTTACCGGCCTTATATTGTTCTACTTGCCTTTCATTACTATCAATAATTGATTGAACCACTTCGGCTAGCTCTTCTTCACTTTCTATTTGGCTCAAACTTTGCTCTTCCATTATATGGGAAGGGTCTTTGCCTGTGGCCACCATTTCTTCCAATACCTTTTGGGCCGCGGCGGAATTTAATTGTTTAGTGTACACTAAGGTTATAAATTCAGCTAAGTTTTCAGGGTTTATTTTAGAGTCACTTAAAGAGATGCCCCTATCATCTAGCAATCTTAAATATTTGTTTAACATCCAATTGGATGCCAGTTTGGCAACCTGAATGCAATGTTTGTTTAAGGTCTCTTCTTCCGGCCCGCAAATTTCATCATGTTGGCTTAACCATTCGCGAAGTTCGGAAACTACTTGTTCAAAAAAATTGGCTAACGCCTTGGAGGCAACTAAGGTTTTAGCGTTATCGAGCGATATACCGTATTGTTTAGCAAAGCGGTTACGTTTAGCGGCCGGCAATTCTGGCAAACTCGCCATAATGGTTTTGACCTTGATTGGAGCGCTATCTAAGCTTAAATCTACTGGCGGTAAATCAGGTTCAGGGAAGTAGCGGTAATCAGCTTCAATTTCTTTTTCCCGCTGCAGTACGGTTTTGCCTTTGTCTTCGTCCCAGCCGCGAGTTGATTGTTGGGATGGCGGCTTGCCTTCATGCCATAATTTACTTTGTCGCTGAATTTCGTACTCTAACGAGCGTTCTACCGCCTTGAAAGAATTTAAATTTTTAATTTCAGTTTTCGGCGATAGGCTAGAGTACTCCTTAACCAAATCGATTGGTTGATTAGATAATGAAATGTTGGCGTCACAGCGCAAGTTGCCTTTTTCCATGTCAGCGTCAGAAATCTCCAAATAACGCATGATTCGTTGCAGGTCCTGTAAAAAAACTTTGGCTTCTGCCGGTGCCCTAAAATCAGGTTCAGTTACAATTTCAATCAGTGGCGTGCCGCCACGGTTGTAATCAATCAATGTGTCAGTACCTGAATGGATATTTTTAGCCGCGTCTTCTTCCATGTGAATGCGGTTAATCCGAATGGCGGTCTTTTTTTTATTGTGCGTAATTTCAAATTTTCCGCTTAAGGCAATCGGCTTTTCGTATTGGGAAATTTGATAGCCTTTGGGAAGATCTGGGTAAAAGTAATTCTTGCGGTCAAATTTGCTAAAGTCTTGAATTTCGCATCCTAAGGCTAGCCCGGCTTTAGCCGCAAAGGCTAAAGCGTCACGATTCATCACCGGCAAAACGCCAGGATGGCCCAAGCAAATAGGACAAATTAAAGTATTGGGTTTAGCGTTTTGAGCGTCGTTACTGCATGAACAAAACAGCTTAGTTTTAGTTTTAAGCTGTACGTGAATTTCTAAACCAATAATAGGGTATAGTTTCATAGTTGAGATTTTACAACTTGCCAAATATCATCTGCGACAGCTTCAATCGTTTGATTGCCGTTAACGGTATGCCACCCGTATTGTTTCGCTAAAAGCTGATAGTTTTTTCCGCACCGCCGCATTAATTCGTCATTAGATTCATGCAAATGATTTTTTTCTTTACCGCTAGAAAAAGGCTTCCCGTAAAGCAAAAGGGCAATATCTTCAGCCAGCAAGCCTTTATTTTGCTTTTCTAGTTTAGCCAAATCAGCCCCTTTGGTCAAACCCCAAGCCAAGCCGGTTCCAATATAGTCTTCGGCCACCATAGTTATGCCAGAATCAAGCATTTTTTTTAGCTTAGGTTCAAAATTCATTCTATTTTGGGCGTAAATCCCCTGAAGTTTGTATTCATCCATAGTTTGAATTTTACCGCTCCTCAATATCTCATTAAGTCGCGGCCCGGTAGGTTCTAAATCATAGATTGGATACTTAACATATTGAACCGGCCTTCCCAAGGATTTAATTTTTTCGACTAAAATGTTAGCCTGGGTGCTTTTACCAAGGCTATTAAGTCCGTACAAAACCATAAACTTACCCCTGCTCATGGCGTTGCGATAAAAGCTTCTTGCCACGGCCCGTAACCGGCCGGCGTATTAGTCCGGTTTTCGCGATAGCTAAAAATTGGTCCGGCGGCTAAATATCTCTTGCCGGTGTGGTCGGTATAAACAACTATGAGTAAATTAACTTTGTCGACTTGGCTAATTAAGCTGCCTAAAAACGTGCCTTCCTCACTTACTACCCGATGCATTTCTTCGCGTTGCAAAACATTAAATGAACTGTCAGTTAAACTGCCGATGGCGCGGTTAAACTCTAAATCGTACTCATTTATGAATTTGTAATCTTGCCACTCAAGCTCTTGGCCAGATAATTCTTTAAGGGAGATTTCCGTAACTTGTTTTAAGTGGTCAGATAAGTTAGTCAGCGTTTTAATTGCCGGAGAATTATCATTCACAATTTTTAGCAAAACTAATCCGTCGATTAGCATGTTAGTGTTGGCTAAAAGTTGGTTGTAGTAATTAATGCTTGGTTCAATGTAGCCAGTTTGGGCGGTTACCACGTCAGGCACTGTCAGGGGGGTAGTGTTTTGTGTTTCCACCGCCTGGGTTTCAATGATGGGCTCACTGCCCACAAATAGCCATGTGCCTAATGCGGTGTTTAAAGACTTATTGCGCCACAACGGTTGTTGCATAAATGTCGGGTAGCCTTCGACAAAGTTTTTTGTTAAGTTTTGATTGGCGAAAAGCGTGCTCCAAAATATGTTTTTATGCCAAGTCTGTTCATCAAATTTTGAAATTTCACCTTGCAGGGCGGAAATTTGGCTATCATAATTTTGATAATTACTAGACCCTTCGTTATTCAGTATAGACTTCACGCCATCCGCCCCTAAGACATTAGTGATATCCAACCCGGAAGCTGAACATCTGGCCAATTGGTTTTGGAGTTGGCAGGTAGTAAAGTGCCTCTGGCTTAACGGCACTTCGTTAATTAAATTGCCTACGTTAGGGTATGATAATTGGCTGAACAGGTAATCATTTGGTGTAAACGTATCGCGTAACAATTTCATTCCGCGCGTTTCGTTAGAGGCGCGTTGCCCGCCTTCAATTCGTAAAAATGAAATGTTATTTAAAGACTGCCTTAGTTGCTGAATGTTTTTCGAACCTTGCTCAAAGTCCTTAAATAATTCCTCCGCAAAAAAATCTTCGCCAAATTCTTGGGCCAAAACATCGGCAAATTCTAAGTACGACAGCTCCTGCTCCAGGCCCTTAAAAAAGGCGATGGTTTTGTAAACGCGTAACCAAGCGTTTTTAAGTAGTTGGTCGTCAGTGAAGTCTTGAGCAATTAAACTCGCGGCCACCATGTGTATTTTACTATCCTCTTCATCCAGTAGGCATTCAGGGCAGTCTTCGCTTTGGTAATTTATTAAAAAGGTTTTGTCGCTTAAATAACGAGCGGCGAGCCAAAAATTTTTTAATTTTTCCGAAGTTTGATATTCGGGCGGAATTTCGTAGATGGAATAATCGCTAGCGTACAAGAAAACAGGCGATTTTTGAGCGCCCCTGGGGCGAGTTTTAATTAATTCCAGCTCGTCATTGACTTGGCGTTCCAAATAGTCAGGTAATTGAATATCATAACGTAAACGATCTTGCGGAGTAAAACTTTTTGAATCTGGAGTAATTGAGCTGGTATTTTCATCAATTTGAAAATCTTGTGGCTGCAATAGCTTCAATGCAGTGGCGGCAAAAGCCATTTCCAAGCGGTTTCCCTCTAACAGCAAGTCATTACTTCTGGTTTGGTCGTTAAGCAAAAGCTCATAGCGGTTTTTAGCCTTAGTATAAAGCGATCTTAATACATCCCAAGTATTGTCAAAAAATGCATCCCTTTCAATTTGCTTATAGGCGTAGTGCAAAGCCAAACGGTAGTTAAAGCCAACTGCATCAGAGGTAACCAGCGCCGGCACTTCTAAGCCCCGTAAGCTTAAGTAAGCTTTTTGATAACTCGTACTTTGAAAGTCCTGGGCTTCAGTTAGGACCGTGAAGCCATTGTTGGCTAAGGGCTCCAAAACCGGGTCAAGATTTATTTTTCTGGAAATATCCCGATAGTTTTGCACGTCAGTTTTAATTGAAATAGGCAAAGTGTATCCAGGCGCTTGGGCAAATAGGCTTAGCGGAGTAGGTTTATAAAAATCAGCAAAAAAAATCTGTTCCAGCTGTTTGCCAATTATATTGAATCCGTTTTCAATAATATCAATATTGCCGCCGCTATCTGGTAATTGGTTTAACCGCCCGGGGGTATTCGCGTTAGTATTTTGGTTGGTATTGCTCGTTGGCTCATCAGGTTTTTTCGAACATCCAAAACCGACTGTCAATAAAAACACCGCTAAAAAAATTAAAGCCGTGAATTTTGGATTGATTTTATTTTCCACTACTGGCATATCTTTTTTCTCCTCGCTCCGATTCTGACAATTCATCAGCCTCTGAGGGCAAACCAGTAAAGTAGGGGAGAATAACAAGCTGGGCCACTCTATGCCCTTTTTCAATTTTATAATCTGAGTCAGAGGCATTTATCATGCTGCAAATATATTCGCCGCGATAATTGCTATCCATTACTCCGCCTATCACATGTAAGCCAGATCGGCCCATACTGCCACGGTCTTTAATAAACCCAACATAGCCTTCGGGAATTTCAACCGCCAAGCCAAATTTAATCAACCCATGTTTGCCAGCGGGAATAATTGAATCTTCAATGGCATATAAATCCAAGCCGGCGTCACCAGCATATGCTCGAGTCGGTAATTGAGCGTCCGGATGCAGCAACTTAACTTTGATTGGTTTAGGGCTTAGTTTGGGCATTTATTTTTTGCATGATGTTATCAATTTGAGAGTAAAATTCATCAATAGTACCATTGTTATTGACAGTAAAGGCGGCGTGTTCCATAACCTCATTAATTTGCAATTCAGATTCTTGCTTGGCTTCGGCCTGAAAGGCTTCCCAGGTTTTACTTTGGTCATCAGGGTTTTCATTACGGGTCGTGATTCTTTCATAGCGCGTTTTTAAATCAGCATTAATGGCGATTAAGAAAAAGTTCGGTAGATCCTTCAGGTACGTGATGTCTGGCAAGCGCCGGATACCGTCGATATAAATATAATTATGATTTGAGCGGTCAATATATGCGCGAATGGCTTTGGATAAGAACGCTTGGTCAAAATTTTCGCGCAACAGAGTAGATAATTTTTGTAAATTTTCTCGGTTTTTTTCAATGCCTAAAATATCGGCGATATTTCTTAGCGGATCTGAAAATCGCGCATAGTCAACATCATAATTTTTTTCAAGGTGTTCGAAAATTGTAGTTTTGCCAGCGGCGATATGACCACAAGCCCCGATTACTATAGCGCTCATTTTTTTTCTAATTTTAATTCATACTCTGGGCTGTATTGCCGATACTTGACCCCGGCTTCATCAAGTAATTTCCTTGAGGCAACCATGTTAGGCTGGTCGTGGTAACGGTCGCTCTCATAAATAATTTCTTTAATGCCGCTTTGAATTATAGTTTTAGCGCACTCATTGCAGGGGAATAGGTTAGTGTAAAGCGTGCAGCCCTGAGTCGGTTTGTTGGCGTTATAAATTGCATTTTCCTCAGCATGGATAACATAAGCATATTTTGTGTCTAAAAAATCTCCTTCGCGCGACCAGGGTAATTTATCATCGGAAATTCCACGCGGGAATCCGTTGTAACCAAGCGCTACCACAATTTTATTTCCGTCCACAATCACTGCCCCAACTTGGGAGTTGGGATCTTTAGATCGCTGGCCAATGAGGTTAGCGATTTGCATAAAGGCCTCATCCCAAGATAAGTAGTTGTCTCGTTTTTTTGCGGTCATTGAAGTAAATTATCTTTACTATTGTAGCAAAAATTACTGCCCAGGCAAAGCAAAAAAGCCCCAAAATGGGGCTTTGGCAAGTTATAAAGGGGTTTCTATTTTAATTCCCGGACCCATCGTGGCCGACAGGCTAATCGTTTTTACATACACACCTTTAGCGCTTTGAGGCTTATTTTTGATAATCGCTTCAAGCGCGGCTTGGTAATTTGCCGTTAAAGCTTTATCGTCAAATGAGACCTTACCGATTACCAAGTGAACATTGCCGGCGCTGTCATTTTTTACATCAATTTTACCTTTTTTGATTTGCTCAATCGCGTGCTTGATATCTTTAGTGACGGTTTCATTTTTAGGGCTTGGCATAAGGCCGCGGGGGCCTAAAATTTTGGCGATGCTGGCTAATTCCTTCATCATTTCCGGTTCAGCGACCGCGATATCAAAATCAATTTTACCTGATGTATTGATTTGCTGAATTAATTCTTTTCCGCCGGCAATATCAGCCCCAGCTTCTTTAGCGCTTTTTTCGTTCGCGGCGGAAACAAAAGCGGCAATGCGAAGCGATTTGCCAGTGCCGTGCGGCAAAACTACAGAGGTTCTTAATTGCTGGTCAGATTTGTCTGGATTAATACCTAATTTAACGTGTAATTCAACTGAACTATCGAACTTAGTGGTGGATGTTTTCTTAACCAATGCCATGGCGTCGGTTATAGAATAGAGTTTTTTTGGATCAACTAATTTAGTTGCCTCCTGATATTTTTTTGATCGTGGCATATAATTATTGCGGTTTATCCCGTTAGAAGTTAGAGTTAGGAGTAAATACGTTGAGAGATTTACTTTTACTTCTAACGGGGTGAATAACGCGCCAAGTTAAATTGGCGCTCCCGGCTTGATTATTAATTATTCAGTAATTTCTAATCCCATTTGCCTTGCGGTGCCTTCAATAATTTTTGCCGCGGCCTTGACATCATGGGCGTTTAAGTCGGCCATTTTTATCTCAGCGATTTCCTCTAATTGTTTTCTGGTAACTTTGCCAATTTTCTTTTGTAGTGGCTCACCTGAACCTTTTTTAATACCGGCCGCTTTTTTAAGCAAGTCAGATGCCGGTGGTGTTTTTAATACAAAATTAAACGTTCTATCTTCATAGATAGTAATTTCTACCGGAATTACATTACCGGCTTTGTCTTTAGTTTGTTCGTTAAACTGAGAACAAAATTCCCCGATATTAATGCCGTGAGGCCCCAAAGCAGTACCGACCGGAGGAGCCGGGTTGGCTTGACCGGCGGGAATTTGGACTTTGACTTTTGCTTTTACTTCTTTGGCCATATGTTTATAATTTTTTAACTTGTAATGAATCTAATTCCACTGGCGTTTCGCGGCCGAACATATTAACCAAAACTTTGAGCTTGCCGCGCGCTTCATCAATGTTGGAAATTTTACCTTCGTAACCTTTAAAGGGTCCGTCGGTAATCCTAACGGCCGTGTTAATTGTCAGATCAATTTTATATGTCGGCTCTTCCACGCCCATGCGCCGTTGCAGCTCTTTGATTTCTTTATCGTCAATTGGCGTCGGAATTGTGCCGGTACCGATAAACCCGGTTACGTTCGGTGTGTTACGCACTACGTACCAAGAGTTGTCGTCCACAACCATTTCCACCAACACATAGCCGGGAAAGATTTTTTCAGTCACGACTCGGCGCTTACCATTTTTAATTTTAATCTTTTTTTCAGTCGGTACTAAAACTTGGAAAATTTTATCTTTCATGTCCAGCGTTTCAATTCTTTGCTCCATGCTACGTTTCACATTTTCTTCATAGCCAGAATAAGTATGAATCACATACCAACGTTTACCGCGCTGAACTGTCTGTTTAGCCATATTTACCGAGTTAGAAATTCATTTATTATTTATAGTTTGTATGTACTTACCCTCGTTATTTCTAACAGGGTTAAATAATTCGTTCTAATCCTAAATTTAAGATGTAGTCAACTAAGCCTAAAAAAGTCGCTACCGCAAGGCTTATCACGACTACTAATATAGTATGCTGAATCGTCTTTTGCCGAGTTGGCCAGGCCACCTTAGCCAATTCTTCCCTGGCTTCACGTAAATATTTGAATAATTTTTTCACCCCGTTAGAAATTAATGTAAATTAAGAGTATTTTTTACGCTCCCGTTATTTCTAACGGGGCAAGTTTTTGGATTTTAAAAAGACCTCGGGCGGTCTTTATCTGAAACAAGTATAGAGGAGCCGCGTGTTTTTGTCAATAGCAGTTATTGACAGGTTAATGCAATGGGAGTATTACGAGAATAGAGGAGGAACTAGCCATGCCGGGCAAACCGAAGGGTGTTTGCGTAAGCTGCGTTACGTTAACTTGCACAGAGGTTGCAAGAAAACTGGCGCAGCTTGACCAGAAACCAACCAGTTTCACGGTTGAGATGCTTCGCGCTTGGTATATGGGTATTTTGGCCGCCCGAAATGGGACCCGATGCCCAAGAAAATACCCTGAGCGGTGCATCACCGCCGATCATATGGCCAAGTACGGCCGCCCGTAACGACGCCACTGACTTGGAGGAATCAGTGGCGTTCGACTTTTCATTAGCTATGTGATAAAACAGCCATGGAGGAAAAAAGTGAACCGAAAAGTATGTTCTCACTGTAACCAACGCCAAGCCACGGCTGTGCGTCATAATTTGTGCTGGACTTGCTTCTTGGTTACGGCCCATGTCATTTTGGAGCTGTGGTCAAGGAACGGTCCGCACGCTAACTTCATGGGCGATCCCAAGGTTTCTGTCACCCTGCCTAGATCGGACGTTCATTTGTCCTATCCGGTTTGCAGAGTATGCATCAGAGAAACCGGTCACCGTCCGCGTGATAAGTATGGAGACCCCGTGGATCGTCATGACTATACCTAAAACACCGCAGACTTGGAGGCCCTGCGGTGTTGCTGTTCTTGGAAAGATTTTAGATGTCAAGATTTTTTACGTTTTTGGCGTGAGTTTGAATAAAACGCTTGCGCGGTTCAACTTCAGAGCCCATCAAAATATCAAAAACTTCATCAGCTTTAGCGGCATCAGTAATAGTCACTTGCTTCATTACTCTATGCTCCGGCGACATAGTTGTCTCCCAAAGCTGCTCTGGGTTCATCTCCCCTAGGCCTTTGTATCGTTGAATATTTAATTTCACCCCGCTAACTTCAGCGAGCTCGCCAACGCCACGTTCGCCCACATTTTCTTCTTCGTCCGGGCTAGCTTCAACCTCAACACTTTTGGTAGGCTTGGCTGACTCTTTCTTTTTATCTTCTTTGGCCAATTTTTCTTTAAGCTTTTCTAGCTGATCATCGCTATACGCGTAATGCAAAGCATTTCCTTTTTTGACTGAATAAAGTGGCGGTTGGGCGATATATAAATGGCCTTGAGTGATAATGTCGGGAAAATGGCGGAAAAAAATAGTTAAAAGTAAAGTTCGGATATGAGAACCATCAACGTCGGCATCAGTCATGATCACAACTTTATGGTAGCGTAATTTTTCGACGTCAAACTGTTCTCCAATATTTGTACCCAAAGCAATGACTAGGGATTTAATTTCGTTATTGGCAAGCATTTTATCCAATCTCGCACGTTCTACGTTTAATATCTTACCGCGTAAAGGTAAAATAGCTTGATGTTCACGGTCACGGCCTTGCTTAGCTGAACCACCAGCCGAATCGCCTTCAACAATAAATAATTCAGAAGCGCTGGCGTCACGCGAGGAGCAATCGGCTAATTTACCCGGCAAGGTAAAGCCTTCCAAGGCGCCCTTGCGTAGCACAGTTTCGCGCGCAGCGCGGGCG
>PEZZ01000001.1:0-2355 GCA_002773845.1 Candidatus Buchananbacteria bacterium CG10_big_fil_rev_8_21_14_0_10_42_9 | reverse complement strand
ACATTTTCCTACGATGGCTTCAGCGTCTCGCGGATTTTCTTCTAAAAAAGTGCCCAAGGCGTCAGAAGTGACGCTATCAACGATTGATTTAACTTCGGCGTTACCTAGCTTGGCTTTGGTTTGGCCTTCAAATTGGGGCTCTTTAATTTTAACTGAAACAATGGCGGTAAGACCTTCGCGGCAGTCTTCACCGGACAAGGGTTGATCTTTTTCCTTTAAAATATTTTTCTTTTTGGCATAAGAATTTAGTGACCGGGTAAGGGCAGTGCGAAAACCGGAAATATGGGTACCGCCTTCCGGGTTATAGATGTTATTTGCAAAACCAAACAACGTCTCTTTGTATTCATTGCTGTATTGTACGGCGACCTCAACTTTAACATCATCCACCTCTTTTTCGGCGTAAAAGACGTTATCGTGCTTCGGTTCAACGTTAACGTTGAGGTGTTTAACGTAAGATTTGATACCGCCTTCAAAATAAAAAGAGTAGGCCAGCTTATGTTTGTCGCGGCTGTCAATTATATTTAAACGAATGCCTTTGGTCAGGTACGCTTGTTGGCGCAGGTGGTCAATAATGGTTTGCAAATTAAATTCAGTTACAGTAAAAATTTCCGGGTCTGGTTTAAAAGTGATAGTTGTGCCAGTAGTTTTGGCCGGCCCAATGGGTTTCACCTTTTTTTTCGGTTTACCGCGTTCGTATTCTTGAATCCAAGTTTTTTTATCCCGCCGGACTTCGGCTTTAGTAAACTCTGATAGGGCGTTCACGACTGATACTCCAACGCCGTGTAAACCGCCAGATACCTTGTAGCCACCTTCGCCAAATTTACCGCCGGCATGAAGTTTTGTCATTACCACTTCCAACGCTGATACTTTAGCGGTTTTGTGTATGTCCACCGGGATGCCGCGGCCGTCGTCGGTAACTTGGACAGTGCCGTCAGGCAGTAACTCAACATCAATTTGGGTACAAAAACCGGCCATAGCTTCATCAATGCCGTTATCCACGACTTCCCAAATTAAATGATGCAGGCCTTCGCTGGCGGTGTTACCAATATACATGCCGGGCCGCTTACGGACCGGATCCAGTCCTTCTAAAACAGTAATTTGCTTGGCACTGTAATCTGATTGCGATTTAGGTGGTTTGGATTTTTTGGGGGCAGTTTGATTTGCCATATTTTTAGGCGTAAGATTTTAAAGTATGGAGCGTTAAAGCTCCATATAAAGTAAGCGTTAAGTCAATAATATTACAATTTCGATGTCATCATGATAGCACAATTATGCCTGTTTTTCAAGACCAAAATGCTGAACCAAAGCGCCCAATTATGCTATACTATGAAAGTATGCCAAGCGAATCAGTAGGAGGCCCTGGCTCTCCGTATCATAATGTGAGTAATTTTCAGTTAAAGCTTAGCTATTGGTACATTACTCACAAAATTCAATTGCGCAAAATACTGATGGTGGTACTCATAATTTTTGACATTCTGATTTTTAGTTTCGTTTTTTGGAGTATTATCAATTTGTACTTTATTACTTATAACGATCACCAATTAGTTTTGCGTAGTTTAAGCCAGGATTTGATTGATTATAAAAGTTTCCGCGAAGCTTACGCCCCGGTACCACTTCAAATTGTCGGGGTTAGGGTCATTACTTCATCTTCAGGCGAATCAGATATTTTAGTTAGAGTAAAAAATCCTAATTTTAAATTAGCGGTTAGCAAAGTTGATTACAAAATTTTTGCTGATGGCGCTGAGGTAGCCTCAGGTTCAACTTTTGTTCTCCCGGATACGGAAAAGTTTTTTGCGGGTTACAATGTGGCTAATTTAGCTCGCAATGCTGATATTCAATTGCAGTTGGAAAAGGTAAATTGGCGCCGGGTGGACAATTACGAAGCCATTGCTGCCGAGAGATTGCGATTTGAAATTATTGATACTGAATATATTCCGCCAAATAATTCCAGTATTGCTGGGCGATTGCCAGTTAGCATTGCGCAAGCTGAAGTTAGAAATAATAGCGCTTTTAACTATTGGCAAGTTGGGTTTTTTACCGCTGTCTATAGCGGGCAAGAATTAGTTGGCGTAAATTATTCCACCGTGGAGCCGTTTAGGTCAGGGGAGACTAAGCTAATTGAAGCACGGTGGTTTAGCTTGCTTGGTAACATTTCTCAAATTGAAGTTATTCTCGATGTCAATATTTTAGATCCGAACTCTATCATGGAGCTTGAGCTCAAATAATTTGTAACAAAAAAGACGCTCCCGTGGGTAGGGGTGCGGCCCATGATCTGCAGTGCAGACCTGGTGCCGCCCCCTTCCCGGAAGCATTCATCACCCATGACCCAGCTCGAGTATGTCTGCTCGACAAGTC